>JAGVHJ010000413.1 GCA_020056645.1 Desulfobacterales bacterium | reverse complement strand
CCTTTGCAAAGGCCGTCTATACGGAAATCGCCCCCATGGGAAAGAGCCATGACACCGGGCTCCTCGTTCAGCTAAAAACCGAAGAGAGCCTTCCCTGCTTTGTGGGAAACCGGGTGGTGCTTCTCCGGCTCGACGATAAGGAGATCATTGGATTCGGAGAAGTTCTTGAACGATCCGCCATGAAATACCGGCGCTCAAGAAAAGAGGGAGCCCTCTCCTACCTAAAGGCGATCCTACACCAGGACAAAGAAGCCATCATCCAGGGATATCTTGCGCTCTACCAGGAGGCGCCCAAAACCATGGAGGAGATTGCGGACTATACGGGCATCGACGAAGCAGCCTCGTCCCGGATAATCCGCAAGATGACCAACGACGAGGCGCTGATCCTGTTCGATAAAGGATACTATCTGAAAAAAGGATATGAAGCGCGCCTTGAGGAGACCCGCCAGCTTTTCAAGGAAATTCTCGCCAGCACTCCGGCCATAAAGAGTCTGAACCGCGAGACCCTCTTCAGCAGGCTCAAGCACCGGATGTGCAAAGAGCTCTTCGCCCAGGTATTTTCCGAGCTTATCAAACGAGGGGCCATCACCGAGAGTGGCGTCAATACCTATACATTGACGAACTATTCCTTCACCCTCTCCGCGGATCAATCCCGCATGGCCGGATTGATCCTCTCCCATGCGGGAGAGAGCGGATTTTCTCCCTTCACCCTGAAGAGTTTCTGTGAGCGTCAGCCAGGCCGAGCCGACCGGAGCAGGATCAAGGAGATTCTTGAATTTCTCTGCAACAAAGAGCAGCTTATCCGCCTGGAGAGCGACAAATATATTTCAAGGGAGGCCATGGAACAAATCAAGGAGCGGGTGGAAACGACGATTCACCTCAACGGAAAGCTCCACCTCACGGACAGCAAGGAAATCCTGGGATATGGCCGCACAAAAGGGGCCTGCATCTTCGATTATCTGGACGCCATCGGCTTTACCTGCCGGGAGGGGAATGACCGGCTGCTGGCCCAGCAACCCGCCCGATAAGGCGGCAAAAGCAAAATGAGCGTGGGCCGCATGCGTGCGGATTGGAATTACTTCCGGTAAAGCCTTCCCTGGAAGGTGTCCCTGGTATCAAGGATCTGGTGGATCAAGTCGATCACCGATTTCTTCTCAAGGGACCAGAGCGGGGCCACGAGTTCATCCGGATGGGGGTCTCCGGTAATTCGCTGAATCACCATAGAATGGGGCAACCGCTCCAGGAAATCACCCACCAGCCCTGCATATTCGTGTTTTTCCAGGCACTGGAATCGGCCCGTTTCATAGAGTTTATGGAGGGGCGTGTTTTTGATCACATAGAGAAGATGGATCTTCACGCCGTCAATGCCCAACCCCGCGATGAAGTCCGCGGTCTCAAGCATCATCTTCCGGGTCTCTCCGGGAAGTCCCAGAATCACATGGGCGCAGATGTTTATTCCCCGGCCCTTGGCCATCTGAACCGACCTTTCAAAGCAGGCTCTGTCGTGGCCCCGGTTGATCAGGGCGAGGGTCTCGTCGTGGGTGGACTGAAGGCCATACTCCAGCCAGACCAGGTGTTTTTTCGCGTAGGATTCAAAGAGTTCGAGGATGGCATCGTCCACGCAATCGGGACGGGTGCCAACGGCAAGCCCCACCACGCCCTTGAACCGCAGTGCTTCATCATAGACCGCTTTCAAGCGCTCGATGGGACCATAGGTATTTGAAAAAGCCTGAAAATAGGCGATGAATTTATCCGTATGATACCGGCTCGCGACCCGTTTGCTCCCCCGCTCAAGCTGCCGGGTGATGGAGAACCCCTTGTCAAAGGCTCCGGTTCCCGACCCCTGGGCATTGCAATAGATGCAGCCACCGGTCGAAAGCTTCCCGTCCCGGTTGGGGCAACTGAAGCCCGCATCCACCGTGATTTTATGGACACGGCTCCCAAAGAGAGCCCGCAGATAGCTGTTATAGTCGTTATATCTTTTTTTCATTTTTATTTCCATGGATCGCCGGGGAGTCGCCCCAGGCGCGGCCCCTTGAACCCCCTCTCCTTTCACCGGGTGCTTTTTACGAATGCGTCAAAATTGAGTGCCTAAAACCTTAAAATAGAGTATAAGCATCCTGCGGAACATATCCATGGGAAAGAGTATATTACATAAACGGTTCAGACGGAAATGGGAATTTATCAAAAAAAATACGATGTGATCGTGATCGGGGCAGGCCATGCCGGAATCGAAGCGGCGCTGGCATCGGCGCGGATGGGGTGCAAGGTGCTTGTATTGACCATCGATCTCGATAAAATCGGCGCCATGCCCTGTAGTCCCTCCATCGGCGGAAGCGCCAAAGGTCAGCTG
Organism: Desulfobacterales bacterium; assembly: GCA_020056645.1. GTDB lineage: Bacteria > Desulfobacterota > Desulfobacteria > Desulfobacterales > JAHIVH01 > JAHIVH01. Next base: position 7,583 of record JAGVHJ010000413.1, on the reverse strand, counting down.
GTAAAAGAGATCGACGCCCTGGGCGGAGAGATGGCCAGAATCGCCGATCAGACCGCCATTCAATATAAGACCCTCAATACCAAAAAGGGACCCGCGGTTCACGCCACCCGGACCCAGAACGACAAGATCCGGTACCATATCCTGATGAAATCGGTACTCGAAAAAACGCCCGGACTCGATGTAAAACAGGCGATGGTCGAGAGCCTCTTCATCGAAAACAACCGGGTGCAAGGGATCATCGACCGGACTGGATTCGGTTATCTGGCGGACGCGGTCGTCATCGCCGCGGGCACCTTCCTGAATGGTCTGGTCCACATCGGATCGAGCCATATTGAAGCAGGCCGGGCCGGAGAGTTCGCGGCGCTATCGCTCCCCCGCCACATGAAGGCGCTGGGGTTTGAGCTGGGCCGGATGAAAACCGGAACGCCCCCCCGCCTTGACAAGAAAACCATCGACTTTTCGCGGTTTGTCGAACAAAAACCCGATGAACCCCAAGGGCCTTTTTCCATGTTCACCCGGGCCATTCCCCTTCCCCAGGTATCGAGCTTCATGGGCCACACCAATGAGAGAAGCCGGAAAATCGTGGTCGACAATATCGAAAAGTCCCCCCTCTACTCCGGCGCCATCAAGGGGGTTTCGGCCAGGTATTGTCCCTCCTTTGAAGACAAGGCCATGCGATTCCCGGACCGGATCAGCCACCATGTGATCCTGGAGGCCGAAGGGCTCGACACCGATGAGATATACGCGAGCGGTTTGGGAAACAGTTTGCCCGTGGAGATCCAACTGGAGTTCTTCCGGTCCGTCGAGGGTTTAGAAACCGTGGAGGTCATGCGGCCCGCCTACGCCATCGAATATGATTATGTGAACCCCCTACAGTTGAAGCCCACCCTTGAAACCAAATTGATCGCGGGCCTCTTCCTCGCCGGCCAGATCAACGGCACAAGCGGTTATGAAGAGGCCGCGGCCCAGGGGATGTGGGCAGGCATCAACGCCGCGTGCCAGGTCCAGAAGCGGCCCCCCTTTATTCTCGACCGGTCCCAGGCCTACATGGCGGTCCTCGTGGACGATCTTATCACCCGGGGAACCCGCGAGCCTTACCGGATGTTCACCTCAAGGGCCGAATACCGGCTCATGCTCCGGGAAGACAACGCCGATCTGAGGCTCTCTGAAATCGGGCATTCGCTGGGCCTCATCGGCCATGATAAAATCCAGGAGATCCGGGATAAAAGGTCACAGATCACATCTGAAATCGCACGGCTTCGATCCGCCGTCCTCAAACCCACTTCCGAGGTGAACGCCCACCTCCAAACCTTAGGCACCCCGGCCATCGACACCGGCATCCACCTGGATCATCTCCTCAAGCGGGCGGAGGTGGCCTACACGGACATCGTCCGGCTGGAAGAGAGCCCCGCCGCCCTCTCCCCGCAAGTGGCGGCCCAGGTTGAAATCGAGGTCAAATACGAGGGGTATATCAAGCGACAGACAGATGAGATCAAAAAATTTAGGAACCTGGAGAGAATGGGGATTCCGGATCGCTTTGATTACGACAAGGCCCACGGCCTCTCCAACGAACTCAAGGAGAAGCTGAAACGGATAAGGCCCGCCTCCCTTGGGCAGGCGTCGCGTATCGACGGCATGACCCCCTCGGCCATCTCCGCCCTCATGATTGTTCTGAAAAAAGAGGGGGGCCTGAAGGCGGAAAACAAACAATCTTGACATCCCCCTGGGATATACCTATTTTTATACCTTAATTGATGGCGCCCCATCGCCATCTTCAATATGTTTGAATAAAAAAAAACACCATTTGTTGAGGATATCGACGCATGTCTGAAAACGATTATTACACGGTTCTTGGAGTCAGCAAAACCGCCACGCCGGATGAAATAAAAAAAGCCTATCGCAAGCTCGCCATGAAGTACCATCCGGATAAGACAAAGGGCGACAAGGCGGCGGAAGAAAAATTCAAAAAAATAAGCGAGGCATACGCGGTTTTAAGCGACGCGAAAAAAAAGCAGGAGTACGACACCTTTGGATCGACCGGGTTTCAACAGCGCTATTCCCAGGAAGATATTTTCAAAAATTTCGACTTCAGCGATATTTTCAGGGACTTCGGGTTCAAAGATTTTGGCTTTGGGGGTTTTTCAGGCGGCATGGGCCAGAGATCCAGGCGGGAACAGCGGCCCAAAGGGTCTGATCTTGTTTATGAAATGCCCCTCACCCTGCAAGAGGTGGCCACCGGCGTGAATAAAACCATCTCGCTTCAACATGGCGGTAAGGCCGAGCAGATATCAGTCAAGATCCCCAAGGGCATGATCGAAGGAAAAAAACTGAGACTCACCGGCAAGGGCGAACCAGGACCCTTTGGCGGCTCGCCAGGCGATCTCTATATCCAGGCGAAACTGGTCAAAGACCCGGTTTTCGAGGTCCAAGAACACGATCTTTACATCGATAAAACCGTGAAACTCAGCGAAGCTCTCCTGGGAACCGACGTGCCGGTCTCCACCATCAAAGGCAAAGAGATCACCCTCAAAATCCCCGAAGGGACCCAGCATAAAACCAAAATGCGCCTCGCGGGAATGGGGCTCCCCAAGATGAATTCCACTGAAAAAGGCGATCTTTATGTGCGCATTCATGTGAAGATGCCGAGAAAACTGACCGACGAACAGAAAAAAGCCATTGAAAAACTCATGGAAGCCGGGTTATAACTGAACCATCCAATGGCGTGTTGACAACCGCTCGGGTTCAGTATAGGTATGTATTGATTTTTACTTGTTTTTTGACTGTTCCATAAAGAGACACGTTTTTATTGACGGATTTTTAAAGAATCCGTTTTCGCGTTTATTGATCACCCCGGATTTCTAAGCAGTGAACCATTTGCCAATACGCTGATTCTTGTCGGTCATGGTCGAACTAAAAAAAATCTTATCGGAAGCGGGAATCAAAAAAGAGATTTCACGGGTGGCGGGAGAAATCTCTTCCGATTACGCCGGCAAAGATGTTGTCCTGATCGGCGTTCTGAAAGGGTCCTTTATCTTTATGGCGGATCTCGCAAGACAAATCACCACGCCCCTGACAGTCGACTTTATCGGCGCCGCCAGTTACCACGACCAGACATCCCCTGGAGAGACCATTTCGATCACGAAAGAGATCTCCCTCGACATCAGCGGGAAAGATGTCCTGATTGTCGAGGACATCATTGATACCGGGAGAACTCTCTCTTTTCTCCTGAACCATTTAAAACAATATGATCCGGCAAGCATCAAAATATGTACGCATATTATAAAAAATGAACGCCGTGAAATAGCTATTCCCATCGATTATTGCTGCCATACCGTGGAAAAAGGATTTCTGGTGGGCTACGGTCTGGATCTGAACGAGAAGTACCGGAACCTCCCGGAAATATATCATATACATTTTAATCAGTGAGGATGAACCATGATCATTACCTGCGAAAAATGCAACAGCAGCTTCAACCTGAAGGAGTCTCTTGTAAAACCAGCCGGATCAAAGGTCAGATGCTCCAAATGCAAACATATATTTATCGCCTATCCTCCTGAAACAACGCCCGGACAGGAACCCGACGCCATCGAACCGGTGATTCCGGAAAACCCCCTCGCATCTCCCGCGGCGGAGGCCCCTAAGGCAGCCGCCCGGCCCACGGATATGGAACCTCCCTTTGAAAAAGCCGAGGAGGAGGACCTCAAGCTCGAAATGGCGTTCGACTCTTTTACCGAAGAGCGCGCGCCCCAGGAGGCCCCACCCGAGGAAGAGGAACTGGAGCTTGATCTCGATTTTGACACCCATGACGACGACGCCCCCTCCCCTGGGGAGAAGAGCCAAACAAAGGCGGAAGATAGCGCCGACAGCCTCGATTTTTCCGATATCGGAAAAATGATCGAGGATGAGAGTCGAATACCAGGAGCGGAAGAGACCGATGGGGAGCCTGAGCTCTCCCTCTCCATGGAAAAGGACGCGCCATCGCCGGAAGATGAACTTAATTTTTCGGATATCGGCGACATCATCGATAAAGAGGGTGACGCCGGAGAGAGAAGCGATGACGAGGAGATGGATCTTGACCTATCCCTGGCCGATGAAGAGAGCCTGCCCTCCACGGAAGCGCAGGATGAGGATCTGGACTTTTCCGAACTTGAAAAAATTCTCGAAGAGGATGACCTTGGGGCCGATGACGCATCCAAGGAAGATATCGATCTTGATCTGGATCTGGAGCTCTCTTCCGATGAAGAAAAAGAAGAAGCGCTGGTGCTTGAGATGGAGAAACCCAAGGAGGAAGATGAGGATCTGGATTTTTCCGATATCGAGCACATGCTTGAATCCGAAGAAGAGGAGGTGGGCGACGCCGTTCCGGAACTGGTGATGGAGCCTAAAAAGGAAGAGGTCGCATTGCCCAAGGAGCCCGCGGAAGAGGATTTTGAACTCTCCTTTGAAGATGATGAACCTGGAGAAAAAATAGAGGCGGATGACGCAGACACCCCTGTTTCGGAAGAAACGGCCGACCTCATGGCCGATATCGATAGGGACGACGATCACAGCGCCCCCATTCATCAGGAAGAGGATACCCCCTTCCATGAAACTGCCGATGAAGAGATGGAAGAGGAGTCATTTGACGAACCGCCTTTCAAGGAACACAAAAAAACAAGTCCGGCGCTCATCGTTCTACTGGTCCTTTTATTGATCGGGGGCGGAGGATACGCAGCCGTAACTTTCCTTGGCATGGACATTACGAAGATCAAGGAACGCCTCAATATTTCATCCCTATTGAACGGCGGCGGCAAAGAGACGGGCGTCATAGATCCGGGCTATCTGAAAATCACCACCCACGATGTCAGAAGCAAATTCATTGACAATAACAAAGGCGGCAGACTCTTTGTAATCACCGGCGAGGTAACCAATGAGTATCCCAACCAGCGAAGCTTCATCAGCCTCACGGGTAAATTGTACGCCAAGGAGAAAGTTCTGGCGAAAACGGAAAATATCTTTGCCGGGAACTTTCTTTCCGATATCGATCTGACCCAGATGGATCTTGCAAGCGTCTACCAGCGGTTACAAAATAAAAATGGCGACAACAACATCAACAAAGGGGTGAAACCGATGGGAAATATTCCCTTTATGATCGTTTTCTCCGATCTTCCGGAAGACCTGGCGGAGTTCACCATTGAGGTGACCGGTTCGGTCGCCGAATAAAAAAAATGGCGAATCATCTTGACTCTGCTTTTTTTTGCTGATAATACGCCGTGTCATTGTTTGGTTGGTCAAGCGACCTCATGGCGATGTAGCTCAGTTGGTTAGAGCATTCGGTTCATATCCGAAGTGTCCGGGGTTCAAGTCCCTGCATCGCTACCAGATGACACCAATGACACCTTGGTTTTTCAAGGCGGTTCATTTATAAAATATATATCAGTAAAAAGACCGTTATAGAGATTCTATAGCGGTCTTTTTATTTTGTACATTCAGTACGGCCTTTAGCCGTAAAAAGGCCCTTTTGTGAGTGACATTCACTTTTTTTTAGGACGAGAGTTTCGAAGGTTTGTCGCGCTAAAACGGGCGAAGTGCTTGAGACCCTTGGGCCTTTGTTTTCGCCAGTTCAGCAAAAAGCCAAGAAACTTCCGAAAAAAAAGGCGGAACGAACAAAACGGGCTTTTGGCCACCTTGATGAATCGGTGCTGAATCGTTACTTTATTTTTTTGAAAACAAAATATTCACGGTATTTTGTAACGAGTCCTAACCGCCATTCTTCTTGCAATAATCGGCAAATAGATGTAAAAAGGCGCATCATGAACAAAACGCCAGCCATCCTAAACAGACCTTTCGTTCCCTATGTGCTGCCGTTCCTTTTCCTCTTGATTTTCATCTATCTCGCGCCTCTTGTCCATATATCCAAAGGGATTATCTATCCAATCCAGACCCTGGTTCTCGCGGGGGTTCTCTTTTATTTCCGTCATGCCTACCTGGATGAGATCAAGCCGTTTTTTGATCTCACAGCCATTCTGGCGGGGATGCTTGTTTTCGCCATCTGGATTCTCCCGGATGGCTACTACCCCCTGATCGGCTCCTCCCAGTTCAATCCTTACGAGTATGCAACCGGTGGAATGGTCATGATCCTGATCGCGTTCAGGTTAGCAGGGGCGGTGCTCGTCATTCCCCTGATGGAGGAGCTCTTCTGGCGGTCGTTCGCCATGAGATTTCTCATCCAAGACGATTTCAAGGCCGTTCCCCTAGGCCAGTTCACCCTTAAATCCTTCCTCGTCACGGCGGTGGCCTTTGGATTCGAGCATCACCACTGGCTTCCGGGAATCATCGCGGGTATGATTTACGCGGGGGTGCTCTACAGAACGAAAAACCTCTTTTCACCCATCATCGCCCATATGGTCACCAACCTGCTTCTGGGCATCTATGTCCTCATGACAGAACAGTGGAGATTCTGGTAATCCCAGGCGCCATATCCGTTTCACCCTAATTTTAGAAAAAAACTGAAGTGACCCCTTGAAAAATCCAAACAGATTATACTATATTTGCAAATTTGGATTGACTTGGACCGCCGCTCCGTCAGGGGGGCATCATATTAAGCATGGGGATTGGGGGTCTTTATGATTCCTGGATATGAAAAAATCGTTGAGGAGCGCATCTTGCAGGCTCAAGCAAACGGTGCGTTCGACAACCTTGAAGGATCTGGCGAACCGATCCGTTATGAAGACGAAACCGGCATTCCTGAAGATCTCAGGCTTGCGTATAAAATTCTCAAAAACGCCGGGTGCGTGCCTCCGGAACTGGAAACGAGCCGGGAGATCCGGCAAACCGAAGATCTTTTAAAGAACGAGACCGAAACAGAAGAAACCTACAGGCTCATGAAAAAGCTGAATGTGCTAATGCGAAGACGCAAAATGGAAACACCGGCATTCGAATCCCTGGCCGTGAGGGAAGAGTACCAGGCACGCTTATTGAGCCGTATTAAAAAACCATAACCCCCCATTCAGATAAGGAGATCATAAAGACCAACGGCCAATAACCCATCGCTCTCACCCAGCCCTGGTGAAGGCGTTTCGAATATCACCCTGAAAAAAGAAGACATTAATAATGAATCTTTTAAATAAAAATAGATCAAAAAACAACGAAGGCGTCGTAAAAAGCGTATTCATCGCTTATTTCATCCTCTTGATGCATGTCTCCCTGGTCGCGGGAATCGGACTCTTAATTTTATTCTTCCGTGGGATTGTCCACTATATGTTCTGGATTTTTTTGGGAGGATCCGCCGCCATCCTGGCGATAGGATATCTCCTTTATAGAAAAATGAAGCAAGAGGGCAAATCCCTTCAGGAAATGCTCGCCCTCCCCACGTTCGCCGGTCGATCCGTGGAGGTGAACCTCTTGGGCGGCCTCGCATCCATCAAACTGGGCGGAAAAGATCCGAATCTCGCTCTTGACTACTATCCCGCAGAGACCCTGAAACAGATCCCCGCGCCTCCTTCCACCCGGGTGAACGATCTGACCGAACTGGCGAGGCTCTATGAAAAGGAGCTGATTTCAAAGGAGGAGTATTTAAAGGCCAAGCAGGAAATTTTTGAATT
>JAGVHJ010000194.1 GCA_020056645.1 Desulfobacterales bacterium | reverse complement strand
ACAGAGAAACAAACAGCAACGGCCAAAAGGGCCGCGCCGACCATAAATGAGAAACTGTTCCGTATCATTATTTTTCCTCTCCCATCGCTCTTCATGAAGCCTGCTCATTCCATTTTCCATTCAAGATGATACCAAGGCGGCAAGGAGGAGGCCCTGGAGACGTATATGGAATACGTCGAGGAGCCGACGACGCGGACAACGAGGGTATCGCTTTGAATGCGAATTGGAAAAAGCTTTTTGTCTACCGGCTCCCGGTCATCACGCCATGGGAGGATGCCGGAGAGAGCCTTCTTGCCGATAAAATCGGCGTATTCAACTCAAGGGAAGAGGAGTCCTCCGATTTTTTAATGTTCAATTTCAAAGAGTCTTTGTCGATCTCAAAATATTTTGAAATGACATTCACAATATCCCGCTGAAGCTCTTTCAGAATATCGTCTGAAACTTCAAGCTTGTCGTACACCAAGGTGAACTTCAGCCTCTTCTTGGCCGTATCCTTGCTCGCTTTTTTGGGTCCGAAAAATTTGTCAAAAATTCCGTTAAGCATGGATCCTCCTGGGTTTACTGAGGCCGATTTTCTGGCTGAATTTCCGCCAGAATCCATTACCATATTGAGGAATTTCAATAGGCAGGTCCGAGTTCCCGTTTAATCTCATGGCGATGCGCTTGAACGCCTGACCCGCTTTAGAGTCCTTGTTCATGACCAGAGGAATACCGATATTCGATGAGACAATGACCTGGTCATCCATCTCCACAAGGCCCAAAAGCTCCACCGAAAGAACCTCCATCACATCGTCATGACTGAGCATGTCACCCCTCTCAACCAGGTAGGGGTTGATCCGGTTGATCACCAGTTTCGGCGTGATCGATTTGGAGTAAAGAAGGCCGATGACCCTGTCCGCATCTCTTACGGAGGATACTTCCGGCGTACAGATCACCACCGCCTCATCGGCGGCGGCCACGGCGTTTTCAAATCCCCGTTCGATACCCGCCGGGCAATCCATCAGGACCACATCAAACTCCTTCCGGAGGGTTTTGCTTAGCCGGATGACCCCTTCGGGGGTGAGGGCGTCCTTGTTGTCGCTCTGAGAGGCGGGAATCAGGAACAAATTGTCGATTCGCCTATCTTTGATGGCGGCCTGCCGCACCTTGCATTTTCCCTTCACCGCATCCACGACATTGAAAACAATCCGGTTTTCAAGTCCCATGATGACATCTAGATTTCTCAGACCGATATCCATGTCCACCACGGCGACACGCTTCCCCTCCATGGCCATGGCCGCACCGATGGATGCGGTGGCGGTCGTTTTTCCAACCCCGCCCTTGCCGGATGTGACAACGAATATTTTACCTTCCAAGGTTCACCTCTTTCATGTTAACATTATCAATAAAAAGCGTTTATGTTTCACCGTGTTTTGGGCCAGGGAATCTTGCTAAACGGATTCAGGCTGAGATAATCATCAACAATCAGCTGACCATCTTTAATATGGGCGAACTCCGGCCTCTCTCCCTTGGCGGTTAAAGAACCCGCGGCGACCATATTTCCAATCTGAAGAAGAGAAGGCCTGAAATCAAGGGCCAGAACAATCGCCTCTTCATTGGCGGGTTGACCGGCTGAGGCTGAACCGTGCAGACGCCCCATCACCATGATATCTCCACCCGCGGCTATTTCAGCTCCGGGATTTACATCTCCAAGGATCACCAGATGCTTTCTGGCATGGACCTTCTGACCCGACCTCACCCTTCCGGAAAGAAAAAGCACATCGCTTCGGTGGTGTTCAAATGAGTGGGCCACATCCCGTGTGCGGACTCTCTCTTCCTCTTCGGACTTTTTCTGCGGGGGCCCGGTGACCCATCCCACGCTGAACGACTCCTTGAGATAGAGACCCAGTTCATGGATCAGCGCTTCGTGCTCCCCCTGCTCCCCCGGATCGATGATGACCCGCGCATTGATGGCCAGGTGTTTTAAGCGTTCAAAAAGCTTGCCCAACTCCTTTTTGAGAAGTTCCATGGGCTGGGTCGGGTCAAGCGTCACACGCAGGCTGTCACCCACCCCTTTCAGCTTTACAGGAAGCAATTCGTTATCGGTCATATCCATTTCAATTGAATAATCCTCAAGGGCGGACGGCCGTCTTCATTTCCCTAAAACGGTTGCTTCCACGTAGTTGATGCGCATAATCATCGGAAATCATTCGTTACAAGGTTTCCCAAAATTAGAAAATTTTTAAAGAATATATGAAAACGTAACTTGTGTGTCAAGGAAGAAAAAAAACCCAATATATTTGAATGGATAGGAAGGGACTACAATTCGTTTTTGTATAGAATCTCCTTTATTTCATTGATGTATTGTTCATAAAGCGGCGCATCGAAGCTGCACGCCCCCGCACCCCGATGACCGCCTCCGTTATACCGGGACAACAGAAGGCCGATATTCACCTGACAGCTCTGATTAAAGATATTGTGCCCCACGCTCATGATGATGATGTTTCTGTCGTTGTCCGCGCATCTCACGCGGATGCTGACCATGGCTTCGGGATAGAGGGCGTAGACCATGAACCGGTTCCCGAAAGGGGCCTGATCATACGATCTGAGGTCTGTGACGGCGATATTCCGGGAAATCGTGGTGTGTTTTCGCAAGACCTCTTTATAGAGGATGTTTTGACGGACGATGGCCTGGGACCGTTTTTCGACCTCCGGGTCTTTCATGACATCCTCAATGGATTTTTTTCTCAACAGATCCACCAGATGGTTCCAGTAGCTCTCATCCTCCTTGTCCCGGTTGATAATCGTCATGGAGAGAAGAACAAGGGGATATTTTTCAGGATAGAGAACCTCATCCATTGTCAGCCGGGCCGCGTCGATCTTATCGGCTTCCGCTATCAGCCGGTCATATCTGTGTTGAAAGATCTCCTGATAGTGCTCGTAGATCACCCTTGCCGCAGAGGGGGCGATGCGGAAAGCACCCTTAAAGGGCTTTTCCGTCTGGTTGGATATGTGGTGGTCAAACCAGAGGAGACATCTGTCATCAAAAGGCAGATTGGCCAGAATATCCCCATCTTGGATAGGGATTCTCGCCTGTTGAATGTCGCCCGGTTCCGTCCACAGAACGGGCTGGTCAATGGATTCCGCCTCAAAAAGAAGCGCCGCACAGACAATACCGTCAAAATCGGGCCTTGTCACAATTCGCTTGTTATTTTTTATGGTTTTCATGGGAGGAGGTTTTTTAACCAATCATGCCGTTTTTTTGTTTTTAAATGAAAGAATTTTATGTTAAAGTACCTTAAAACTTTATATGATTCGTACTCATATAGACGTCAAATACCAACTGGTCCTTTGCTCTTTTTTTTGAATTAAAAAAAAGAGAAAAATCCTTACTGCATGCAAAAAAATGTTTCAAGCAAAAAATATTATTCTAAGAGTTTTCATTGTAAACGAAGTTTTCTTTTGGTAATGATATCCCGTCTTACCTTTTAACTACTGAAAATGGACCTTAAAAAAACGATGATATTTAGGAATGAATGGAAGTAGAGACTAAAAACATCAAAAAAAGGAGGGAAACAGTGTGAGGATGATAAAAAAGAACATCAAGAAAATGGGTTTTTTAGAGATGTGTGTGCTCACCGCTCTATTTGCTTTGGGAACCCCGCCGTTTCAGGCCGATGCCTTTCAGTCGAAGGTGGGAGAGGTCGATATCACCTTCGATTCCACATTCTCCGTGGGCGGAAGCGTCCGGGTTGAAAAAACCGACTATGACCTGGTGGGCAAATCGAATCAGAAACAGTTCGAGAATGATCCGACCACGACGGCGGATGATACGGCCTATCTAACCGATCTGGCGGACAAGACCAATCCGATCCCCAAAGGGGCCTGGAATCCCAACAGCGATGACGGCAACCTGAATTTCGGAAGGGGATTCTTTTCCCAAGCGATCTCGGGCGTTCATGAAATCGATGTCCGATGGAAGACCTATGGTGTTTTCACCCGGGCCAACTGGTTTTATGATCATTACCTGATGGAGGAAAGCAATGACATGCGCTGGGACATCATGGAAGAGAGCGACATCAAGGATAACCATGGAAGGGATTTTGATCTCCTGGATTATTTCTTTTACAGCTCCTTTAATGTGGCCGAGTATCCAGTGGCTTTCCGCCTCGGGTCCCAGGTGATCAACTGGGGCGAAGCCGGATTCATTCCCCATGGCATGAACGTGAGCAATCCCATCAACGCGGCCAAATTCAGGGTGCCGGGCGCTGAAATCAAGGACGCGCTGGTTCCCCAGGGAACGGTCTTTTCATCCATCGGCCTTGGCCATGGATTCAGCCTCGACGCCTACTATCAATATGAATGGGAAGAGACCACACCGGACTCTCCGGGAACCTATTTTTCCACAAGCGATGTGGTGGGGCCGGGCGGCGACTACCTTCAGTTGGGATTCTCTCAATATACGGATTATCACGGCATGGATATGAACTCTCCGGCCAATGTCCTCGCCAGCAAATATTTCGTGGTCAAGCGCGACTACGATAAAAAGGCCGACGACCAGGGGCAATATGGCGTCAAGCTGGGCGTTCAGGCCGAATCTTTAAACGACACGGAATTCAATTTTTATTACGCCAATTATCACAGCAAAACCCCGATGATCAATATGGACAAACTGGACAATGTCACCTACGCCCAGTTCATTGGCGCCGTCTTGAATCCAGCGGCTTCCGACTATACCGTGCAGCCCGCTTACCGGCTGGTCTATCCGGAAGATATCTCACTCTTTGGCATGAGCTTCAATACCCTCCTTCCCTTTGGCGTCGCCTGCGGCGGGGAAGTCGCCTACCGGAAAGACGAGCCCTATCAGATCGACGCCCAGGAGTTGTCATTCAAAATGCTGGAAAGTATTTCCGACGCTGGGATATCCCCCGTTTATGCGGGGCTGAGCCAAATGCCGGGAACCTACGCCCAGGGAGAGGAAATAAAGGGTTATGTCCGTCTGGACACCATCAACTGGGATGTCAATTTCACCAAGATGTTCTATAACTGGGCAGGCTTCGATGAGATTCTCCTTCTGACCGAGGTGGGATTCACCCGGATCAAAAACATGCCGCATCGGGATGAGCTCCGCCTGGAAACACCGGGAACCGATCGAAGCGCCAGCCTCCGAAGGGCGTGGCCCAGCGGCACGGACGCGGACAGTAACTTCAAAAAAGCCTCCGGCGGTCTCGAAGGGACCCAGACCAGCCACAGCTTTGCGGACCCCTTTTCCTGGGGATATGTGCTCGTGACCAAAGGAACCCTCTACGATGTGTTCCAGGGAGTCAACATGAGTCCCCTGGTCGTCTTCCGGCACGATGTGGACGGCACCGCGCCCACATCCGCGGGAACCTTCATCCAGGGCAGGAAACAGATCGATCTTAAGCTGGGTTTTGACTGGCGTCAAAACTGGTCGTTTGACCTGGGCTACACCATTTTCACCGGAGGCGAAGGCCACACCGGCACGGCCAACCTCCTTGAAGACCGAGACTATGTATCGTTTAATTTGAAATATTCAATTTAAGAAAAGGAGCTCTTCAACCACTATGAAACCATCAAGACTATTTATTATAACACTGTTGGCGATCGCTCTCTCCGGCGGACTCTCTTTCGCGAAGGTCTCCCAGGAGGAAGCGGCGAAATTGGGCGCTGAATTGACCCCTGTTGGGGCGGTCAAGGCAGGTAACGCGGATGGAACGATTCCCGAGTGGACCGGCGGGTACACCGGAAGACCGCCTGGATATGTAAAGGGCAAGACCCTTGTGGACCCGTTCAAGGATGACAAGGCGCTCTTTACGATCACGGCCCAGAATTACGAACAGTACAAGGCTAAACTCTCCGAAGGCCAGATCGCCATGTTCAAGGCCTATCCGGAAACCTTCAAAATGAACATCTACCCCACGAGAAGAAGCTCAAGCTTCCCGGAGTATGTTTATAAGGCGGTGAAAGAGAACGCCGTCAACGGAGAGTTGAATCTTACGAATTTCTCCACAAAAGGGTGGACCATCGCGGTGCCTTTCCCCATCCCCCAGAATGGCACGGAAAACCTAATGAATCATCTTTTTTCCTATGTCTCGCCGACCGGCTGTTACCGGGCGGTCACCAAGCAGGCGATCATGGGGAAAGACGGGGAGTTCACCCTGACGAGAATCAGCGACGTGATCAATCGTCCATTTAACGTCGAGGGCGCGCCCTTGGGGGATATCATGATTCTTTTCCGCCAAGAGACACTTGCTCCACCCCGTCAGGCGGGAAGAATCCTCATCGTGAACGACTATATCGACATGATGAACACCCCCAGAAAGGCGTGGCTTTATAACCCTGGGCAGCGCCGGGTCCGGCTCGCGCCCACCGTGGCCTATGACGGGCCGGGAACCGCAGCGGACGGGTTGAGGACCACCGATGACTACACCATGTTCAACGGGCCACCCGACCGCTATAACATTACCCTTGCGGGAAAAAAAGAGATCTATATTCCCTACAACTGTTATTCGCTGAAAGATCCCTCCATCAAACACGAAGATATCTTAAAGCCCTTCCACCTCAACCCCGACTTAGTCCGGTATGAGCTCCACCGGGTATGGGTGATTGAAATGAACCTCAAGGAGGGGGTCCGCCACATCTATAAAAAGAGATGATATTACCAGGATGAGGACTGCTGGGCACTCATGATGGGAGAGGCCTATGATGAACGGGATCAGCTCTGGCGGGTCAGCATGTTCCATACCTATCAGCACTATGAACTTCCCAACATCACCCTTGCGGGCGTCAATTCATGGTACGATCTCCTGGCCCGGCGATATCTCACCTT
>JAGVHJ010000186.1 GCA_020056645.1 Desulfobacterales bacterium | reverse complement strand
GCCATATCGTATCCGCCTCCGATCAGATGTCCATGGCCATCGAAAACGTGGCCGCCTCCATCGAGGAGATGACGGCCACCGTGAATGAAATTTCAAAAAACTGCCAGCACGAGTCGGATATTTCATCCGCCGCCAATGAGAAGGCCAGGGCCTCGACCACCCTCATGAACCAGCTGGACAACGCCTTTAAGAATATCGAAAAGGTCGTGAACATCATCAACGATATCGCCGATCAAACCAACCTTCTGGCTCTGAACGCCACCATTGAGGCGGCAAGGGCGGGCGAAGCGGGAAAAGGATTCGCGGTTGTGGCCAATGAGGTCAAGGAGCTGGCCAAACAGACCGGTGAGGCCACCAAAGAGATCAGCGGCCAGATCGACATCATGAAACACTCCATGGGCAGCATGGAAGCCTCCACAACAGATGTGGCGAGAAGCATCTCGGACGTATCCATGATTTCCCAGATGATCGTGAGCGCCGTGGGCGAAATCTCCATCACCATCAATGAAATTTCTAAAAACATCGTCCATGCCAGCGAGTCGGCGACCGATGTCTCCCAGAACATCAAAGAGTCCTCCCAGGGAATTTCTGAAGTCGCCGCCGCCATTTCCGGATATACCCAGGCTGTTTCCGAAACCACCAACAGCGCGAACCATATCGAAAACGGAGCCATCAAGCTAACCGATCTCGCCAACAGACTCTTTGAAAACGTGGGGAGGTTCAAGGTATAGAAGAAACGGCCCTGCCCATTTCTTATCCTGTCAGCCAGGGGAATCGCATGTAGAATAGGGCTTGGTGAGTGATTTAAGTCATAACTTGAATTGATCAATGCCTGGCGGCCCGCTTTTAAAAAGCGGGGCAAAGAGGTTTTTAGAGGGTGTTTGTTGGAACCTTTATTTTGATATGTTTGGCAACCTTTTCAAAAGGTTGGCCCCCGGCAGGGCCGAAGGAGGCTCGTCCAAAATGCGATTACCCTGTCCTGTCAGCAAAGAGCTTTTGACGAAAAACGATTATTCTGATTAAATGAGATCTTTTTTTAGGACGGAAAACCAAAGGAACAACCTACCAAATTAAATAGAAGGAACATCAATGAATTCCCTGGGCTCTTTATCTAAAATAATGACCATCGGCAGAGATATCGTAAAAGAGGTTTATGCTTTATTTTCAGCGGATATTCATGTGGGTAGGAACCGCTCCCCCCAAGGGAAGAGCGCCTTGATTTTTTTTCCTTTCAGTCCCAATACGTTTTTTTGCGGCCTTGCGGGCATTCTATCCTATGAAAAAGCAGCGCGGGAATCCGACGCCCTTCCCCTTGACGCGATTCAATCGCTCTTTCAGACCATCGCGGACAAAAGATACGCCAGGACAGCGGAAGATAATCATCCGCTCAAAGCCGATTATCTGGGGGGAGATGAGCCCATCTCCACGCTGAAAGAGGAGAGCGCCCGTCTCAAGAACGATAGGCTGTTTTTCAAGTTATTTACCGATCACGCCTCACGGGAAAGATTAAAAAGCCTCTCCATCAGCCTGGAAAGCGTCATTGATGGCGAAGAAAAGAGTCTGAAGGAGCATATCGGATTTTTAAATCCGGCTGAAACCGATATAATGAGCCATCGGATCGAAGAGCTGAAAGACATCCAGTGGACCATGGAATGGGAAATCCTCTCCAACCTGGAACGAACAAAACAACTGATTTACGGCGACGCCTCTGAGATCTCTTTTTCAACCCTCAGGGTTTATAAAAAGATCAACGCGGTCCTAAACGCCATCGACCGCCTGGAAGTAAGGGGCCGCGATTCGGCGGGGATATCGGTTCTTTTCGTTTTGAACAATGAAACCTACGGTCGCTTCAAGGCCCTTCTATCCAAATGGGACACCGACGATGGGCTCACCAAGAGAGTCAACCGGGAGGTATTGAAAAATAACGGCGTGACCCTCCATGAAGGCAGTGAAAAGGGGCAAGTCACCCTCACCATGACCTATAAAATCGCCTCTGAAATCGGGAGTCTGGGCGATAATGTGGCGTTTCTCAGACATGCCATTTTAAACGACCCGGTTCTCAGGTGCGCCTCGGAGGTGAACTATCTCCATAACACCGTCACCGCCCACACCCGGTGGGCGTCGGTGGGAGAGATCTCCGAAGCCAACTGCCATCCGGTGGACAATGAAATCCGGAAAGAACCCACGGGGAAAAAAGGGGTGATTCATGTGTGTCTGAACGGGGATATCGACAACTATCTGGAACTTAAAAAAGAGTATGAAAACACCATCGGCCCCATTCAGGAGGAGATCTCGACCGACACGAAAATCATTCCGCTCCAGATCGACATGTATTTGAAAAAAGGGCACCAGATCAACGAGGCCTTTCTCATGGCGGTCAACGATTTTGAGGGGTCCCACGCGATCATCATGCATACCGATCTCGCCCCTGGGAAACTCTTTCTGGCCCAGAAAGGAAGCGGGCAGGCCATCTTTGTGGGTCTGGCCGATGATCATTTCATGCCCACCTCGGAAATCTATGGGTTTATCGAAGAGACCAACCGCTATTTAAAAATGGACGGCGAAACGCTTTTCGAAGGAGCAAACGGGAAAACAAGGGGCCAGATATTTATCCTGAGCCACGCGGGGAAAGAGGGGCGTCCCATCACCCACCCCCTGGAGGGGATCAGCGCCATGCGCTATGACGGGACCCCTTTTCCCATAACGGCATCCGCCATTCAGCACACGAAGATCACCTCCAGGGATATCGACCGCCAGGGATTCAGCCACTATTTCCTGAAGGAGATCACCGAAGCGCCCCTTTCCGTTGAAAAAACCCTCCTCAACCGGTGGAAAGTCATCCCCGGCGCGCACGATACCCTCATGACCTTTCTGGACAAGAAAACAGTGCCCGATGGGCTGGTCCAGGCCCTTTCGATCAACGAGATCCGGCGGATCTATTTCACGGGTCAAGGAACGGCCGGTGTGGCAGCCCTTGCCTGCGCCAACATCCTGAACCACTATCTGAACGACCACACGATTCTTGTAAAGGCGCTCAAGGCCTCCGAACTCTCGGGATTTGTCTTGAACGACAATGACCCTGAGGACGCCATGAAAGACGCCCTGGTGATCGCCATCAGCCAATCAGGAACCACCACGGACACCAACCGGGCGGTGGACATGGTGAGGGCCAGAGGGGCGAAGACCCTTGCCATCGTCAACCGCAGGGACTCCCATCTGACCTTCAAGGTGGACGGGGTGATGTACACCAGCAGCGGAAGGGACATCGAAATGTCCGTGGCGTCGACCAAGGCGTTCTACTCCCAGATAGTCGCCGGAGCGATTCTCTCCCTCCATATCGCCTGGATAAAAAGGGCGCGGGACGAATCGTTCATTTCCGATGAGCTCAAGGCGCTCTTAAGACTTCCAGGCCACATGAAAAAAGTCTTTGACATGCGGGCCGATATCGAAGCATCGGCAAAAAAATACGCGGTCAAGAAAACCTATTGGGCCGCCGTAGGAAGCGGACCTAACAAGGCCTCTTCCGATGAGATCCGGATCAAATTGAGCGAACTCTGCTACAAGACCATCTCATCCGACTATGTGGAAGACAAAAAGCACATCGACCTCTCCTCCGAACCCCTCATTATCGTCTGCGCCGCAGGAACCCGGGAAAACGTCCTCGGAGACATCGTCAAGGATACGGCCATTTTCAAGGCTCATAAGGCCCTGCCCATCGTCATCACCGACGAGGGCGAAACCCGTTTTAATCCCTATGCCGCATCGGTCTTCCAGGTGCCCAGGGTGGGCGAGCACCTCTCCCCCATCCTGAACACCCTGGTGGGCCATCTGTGGGGATATTTCGCGGCCCTTTCCATCCATGAGGGATCGGCCTTCATGTACCACCACAGCCGGGAGCTGAAAGAGACCATCGACGAATATGCCCGGGAAGGATTGAATGTTTATGAGGTCCTTGTGGAGCGAGGGTTCAGAGAAAAGGCCGCCGCGTTTTATAAGTTGTTCCTTGAAAAAAAGAATTCCGGCGAATTTCCATCCATCATGGGAGCCGACGCGGTGACCAATCTTTCTCTTCTGCTGAAATATGTGACGGGAAGACTTCCCGTAACCGATTTTGAATTTGACTTTGGCCAGCGGGGAACCGCCATCAACATCATCCGGATGCTTTTTGAAAGCATGAACGAGGCCATCAATTACCTGGCGCGGCCCGTCGACGCCATCAAGCACCAGGCGAAAACGGTCACCGTGGGCACCAGCAGAATCAGCGAAAAAATCGAGGGCCTTCTGTTTGAAGCCATCGCAAATCACGCACTCTCTGTAAGCCAGCTCACAAACAGCAACATCATCGTCCTGAAAAACCTTCAGAACATCGTCTATCGTATCAACGGCTCGATTCTCTACCGGATCGGCGCGCTGAACCTCCTGGGCGAGCCTACGGACGACTCCACCATCGAAGT
>JAGVHJ010000236.1 GCA_020056645.1 Desulfobacterales bacterium | reverse complement strand
GGGGCGTGAGGGAACAGGGCTACTCCTCCCTCTCGGATAACAATGTTTAAGTGTGAATGAGACAGGTGAGGCCATGAACGAGAAGATTCTGAGCAGAAAGCTTGATCTTCCGATAAATATCGATGCGATTGCATCCTCCATCGTAAGAACCCAGAACAAAAGCGGTGAAATTCCCTGGCATGAAGGTGGAAAAACAGACCCGTGGGATATGGTCGAGTCGATCATGGGGTTGACCATCGGCGGCTATATCGATGAGGCCAGGAATGGATTCAATTGGCTCCAGGAAATGCAGCTTTCCGATGGAAGCTGGTATGCCGCATACCGGAATGGTGAACCGGAAGATAAAACCCATGACACCAACATGTCCTCCTATATTGCGGTGGGGGTGTTTCACCACTACCTCATCACCGGCGATGCTTCATTTCTTGAACGCATGTGGCCCACGGTTCGAGGGGGGATCGATTTCGCCCTGAATCTTCAGGCCGAGGGCGGAGAAATATACTGGGCCAAGAGCCCGGATGGCAATGTGGATCCCATGGCCCTTCTCACAGGATCGAGTTCGGTGTTCATGAGTCTCAAGTGCGCCCTGGAAATCGCAAGGCGGCTTGGTCTCCGGATGCCCCACTGGGAGACCGGGTTCTATAAGCTGGGCCACTCCATTTTAAACAGGCCCCATGTGTATAATATTTCCAAATCCCGTTTCTCCATGGACTGGTTTTATCCGATTCTCGCCGGAGCCATCAAGGGAGACAAGGCCCAGAAACGGATCGATAAATACTGGAAAAAGTATGTCATCGAAGACCAGGGCATCCGGTGCGTGGCCGATCAACCCTGGGTAACGGTGGCGGAAACCGCCGAGTTTATCCTGACCTTGGCCGCACTGGGGAACCAGGGCCTCGCCCGGATCATTTTCAACTGGATTCATGATAGAAGATATGATGACGGATCTTACTGGTGCGGATTCACCTTCCCGGACATGGTGATCTGGCCTGAAGACCGGCTGACATGGACCAA
This sequence comes from Desulfobacterales bacterium, assembly GCA_020056645.1. Classification (GTDB taxonomy): domain Bacteria; phylum Desulfobacterota; class Desulfobacteria; order Desulfobacterales; family JAHIVH01; genus JAHIVH01. Next base: position 4,479 of record JAGVHJ010000236.1, on the reverse strand, counting down.
CGCGGTCATTTTAATGGCGGCGGACGCCTTGTATAACCTGACGCCCGCGGGTCAGCTCTTCAATCATAAAAGCTGGCGGTCAACCGGATTTCTAGCCAACAATGAATAAAGAGGCTGCGCCCGCCTCTTCTTAAATGGTTTTGGATGTTGCCCATGGCCCAGGAAAAAGATATTGTTCTCATCTATCTTGAGGATGCGCCCCTTACTTTCGCGAGGATCGAGGATATCCAGGCGGACCATAAAAAAAACTGGTACCATGTGACCCTGCTCCTGCTTCAGATTCCCCTCCAGGGGGTCACCTGGATTTTAAAAAACGACTATATCAACGGAGCGGAGTTCACCATGCAGGGCAAGCGGATGCGCCTTGAACGGGTGGAGAGCCCCCTTCCGCCCGCAAAAGAAGAAAAGAGCGCGTCTGAAACAAAAACGTCTGTCAAGGAAAAGAGCGCCAAGGTTATTTCTTTTAAAGATTTAAAGAAAACAGACGGGTAGGCCGGAACCCTTAAAGCCTTAAAGGGCGCCATCATGGATCAACACCTTAGAAATCTCATTGAGCTTCTCAAGGGGATCGAGAAAAAAGCCCGAGAAATCTATCTGTTGTTTAGGAAACGATCGGTAATCCCTCATCACAAGGATTTCTGGGCCGGCCTCGCCAAGGATGAGAGCGTTCACGCCGCTTTCTGGGAAAAACTCAAGAAAACCGGTGAAAAAAGGCCCTTGAAAAATCCGTTTTATGATCTTCAAAAAACCATCAACCAGACAATCGATCTGCAAGCCCGGGTCACTTGTATAAAAGAGTCGTGCCGTAAGTTGGATACCCAAGAAGCGTTTCTCAGAAACGCCATCATTCTGGAGACGATTCTGTTAAATCCTGCACTGACCGTCCTCTTCCGATCCGCCTCTCTCCAGATAAAAAGAAAAACACCTGAGGCGACCTACCAAGACCATATCCGGAAGTTGGTTGATTTTGCACGGGAAAACATGGAAACGCCCGATTTCCTCTTATATTCGTTGGCCCTTGAGTGCGCCTTTGAACAGAGTCTCACCATTGCCGACCAGATTTCCCGGATCGACGGGTTGGAGGCAATTATTCCCATTTGCGCATGGTGTAAGAATGTCCGTAAAAAAGATGGGAAATGGGTCCGGATTGAAGCCTATATCAAAGACCACACTCAATCCGAATTCACCCATGGGATCTGTCCAGACTGCGAACATAAATTATAGAGATTCTTCCTGTTGATATCCCTGTCAGATGGTTTATGATAACCCCATTATCTGGTTCGGCATTCCCATGAGGCCTTTCATCCCACTCGTCTCTTCCAGAGGAGAGCCGTCGCCGATCCCATTTTTTTTTCGATTCATAGACTTTTCCCGGAGTTGATGATGATAAAAAAAATAACCGCCTATTTTTCCGAGGCCTATCAGGATCAGGATTTCGTCACCCAGCAGAAGGTGCGGGTCTTAACCGGCATCTGTCTGTCCATTCTTTTTCCAGCCGGGATTCTGTTGCTCACTCAGATAGTCATGGAGGCCCCCCATGTCACCATTCCCATGTTGATTACGGGGGCGGGGGCCGTCGTTGTCCTTTTGATTTTAACCGGCATCCGGAAAGGCTTTTTTCTCCAGGTCGCCCATGTGCTTCCCGTCACCGTTCTGTGCGCTGTCTGGGCCACGATGATCTTTGAAAATGGAGGGATCGTCGAACGGCTGGACACGATTTCCATTGTCATCGGATGCCTTTCGTTTACCGCTCTCATCATCACCCGCCGGCCCATCGGTTTTCTTCTCTATTTTGGCCTAAGCGGTGCCGCCTTCCTGCTCTGCACCCTCTATATCCAATCCAAAATCGGTTTTTCGGACGATCTTTTCATCGAATATGTGGTCGATAGCCTCTTTGGCATGGTGATGCTCGGCGTGACCTCCTATCTGGTCTTTTCCATCAATAAAAAGGCTTTGGACAAGGCGACGATGTCCATCAGGCGTGCGGAAGAGGAGGCGGAAAAAAACCGGGAGCTCAACAAGACCCTTGAAATAAAAGTTCAGGAGCGGACCCAAGAGTTGAAAGCTGCGGTCGATGAGCTGGAAATCATCAACGCGCACCTGATCCAGGCCCATGACGCCCTCTGGGGGGAGATGCAGCTTGCAAAGAAAATACAGACGGTCCTCCTGCCCAACGCACCCCAAATTCCCTGTTATGAAATCACCGCCTTCATGGAGCCGGCGGATGACGTGGGGGGAGACTATTATGACATCATCAATTTCGGAGGGTTCGACTGGATCATCATCGGGGATGTATCGGGCCATGGCATTCCCGCAGGGCTGGTCATGATGATGGTTCAGACCGCCATCCATCTCAGCATCAAGATGAGTCCGGACACCTCGCCATCGAAGCTTCTTGTGACTGTGAACAGCGTGATTTCCGAGAATATCAAGAAGCTGGGGGAAGATAAATACATGACCATAACGGTCCTTGCCTGCCACAAGCACGGGGTCCTCCACTTTTCCGGCCTGCACCAGGATATCATGGTCTATCGGAAGGAAAAACGGCAGATAGAGCATATCCTCACCACGGGCATGTGGATCGGCGTCATGGATGACATTGACGGCATGATAACAGACGACCAGCTGACGCTCCACGCGGGTGATACCATGCTCCTTTACACCGATGGCCTGAGCGAGGCCAGGGGCAGGGAAAAGAATGACATCTTCGGCGAAGGTAAACTGGAACAGATTCTCCTGGCGTCAGGAGACCGGCCCACTCAGGAGATCAAGTCGGATATTCTTGCGGCGCTGAATAGTTATACGTGCACGGATGATGTGACCTTCATTCTTTTAAAGAAGATCTGAAATGCTCTTCCAAAAAGGTTTTCGCCAGCCGTTGGGCGCAGAGATTTTCCGCCGCATGCCACTGATTCTGATAGGGGTCCATGGCGATCATGCGGGTCAGGATGCTTTTCGCCTCCTCCTTTTTCCCCAGATGATAGAACACTTCCGCCCGTGCGAAATGGGTGTAAAAATAGGTGGGGAAGGCGAGCACGGCCAGCTCCAGACCGGCCTTGACCGTCTCCATGGTGTATCCGGCAAGTCCCAATCCTTTTTCCGCCACCCAGCCTCCTTTTTCGATAATGGTGGCCGTGGAGATCAGAGGGCCGCAATAAAAATAGGTCATGTTTTCATTGGCCGTCAGCACCAGGTGGTCCATGATGGGTTTCATGTGACCGGCCTTGACCAGGATATTGGCGTTTTGAATGGAGCGGGCCAGGTTTAACTGACGCCAGTAGTTGGCCGGAACCTCATTGGGTGCAAGGGCGATGGCCTTTTGACCGTAACGGTCTCCTTCGATAAAGAAGGGAAGCGCCCTTTTGTCCTGTCCAAGAGATATGTAGTAGTAACCCAGGTAATAGTTTCCACGGGCCACCCATGTCTGGGCCAAGGCGTTTTTGGGATTTTCATCGGCGATTTTTTTAAAGAGGGCTACCGCCTCTTCGCCTTTTTCGATCTTGTCCCGTTGATCCCACTGTTTCAGAGCGGCGCCGAATTCCGGGAGATCCATCTCTGGAAGGGCCCGGCCTATGGGAACTGGAAGTTTATCCATGAAAAAAGGGCCGTAGGTTTTTTTGATATAATCAAGGTCCGCATAGGAGGAGACCGATGTGATCAAAAGCTTCATCCCCGCGATGGAGTGGGGATCTATGGAGAGGGCTTTGACAGCATGGGACTCCGACTTTTTCAGGTAATCGGCTCGGGTTTTTTTATGATAACGGGCTTTTAAATAACAGGCCCTTGAGAGCCACAAGTGGGTTTCGACCGCGTCCCCATGCGTTTCCTCGATCCGGTAAAGGGTGTCTATCAGCTGATCGATATTTTTTCCATCCCAGTGGTCATCCCAGATTTTTTTTACATCTTCCCAGACCGGATCATTGGATGGCAGCGGGATCGTAAGGTCCCATGCGCTTTCAGCGAAGAGCATCGACGGGCAAATCAGGCATAGGGCCATGGCCACCCTCATGATGTGATATGATTTTTTTCTCACTGTCCCCTCCAAAAAAAAGTCATGGTCTTTTACCCATGGCCATTCCTTAAAAGCGGGGAGCGGCCTTTCTGGGTCGATTTGTGATTCTTCACGTTTTTCTGTTTTGATTTTAAGCGATAAATCATATATAGGAACTGAAAAAAAAAGGGAATCTTTTTTTTAACCGGATGTTTAACCGGATGCATCAAAAGGGAGGAGTCTGGTGGTGAAAAAAAATAAGAGGGAGAACCTGCGGGGAGATGGCTGCCATCCGCCTTCAAGAGGCGATGATGCTGTCTGAATGCCTGCAACAAACTCTGGCTTCCCCGGTGACCTGTTCCGGCGTGGGGGTGCACTCCGGGAAAGAGGTCCATTTGACCATCAGACCGGCGCCGGTCAACCACGGCATCAAGTTTGAACGGATTGATCTGCCGGACCGGCCCAGAATAAACGCCCTCTTCAATATG
>JAGVHJ010000460.1 GCA_020056645.1 Desulfobacterales bacterium | reverse complement strand
TACAATGACGAGCAGCTTGCAAGACTCACCAAGATGCGCCGTCTCGACATCGACCCCACCAACGTGGAAATGGGCTGGGTCATCGACTACTGCTGTCAATCCCTCAGAAATATCATCATCGGCATCGACGGCGTAAACGGTAAAAAAGATGGCTACATGATGAAATCCAAATTCGCCATCGCCGTATCATCCGAAGTTATGGCTATTCTCTCTGTTGCAACCAGCCTGAAAGACATGCGCGAGAGAATGGGCAAGATCGTTGTGGCCTATGACAAAAAAGGAAACCCGGTCACCACGGAAGATCTGGAAGTGGCGGGAGCAATGACCGCATGGATGGTTGACGCCCTGAACCCCAACCTGATTCAAACCCTCGAAGGCCAGCCGGTTATCGTGCATGCAGGTCCCTTCGCCAACATCGCCATCGGCCAGAGCTCCATCATCGCCGACCAGATCGGCCTCAAACTGGCCGACTACCATGTCACCGAATCCGGCTTTGGCGCGGACATTGGTTTTGAAAAATTCTGGAACCTCAAATGCCGTTACAGCGGTCTCGTTCCCGATGCGGCCGTTGTTGTCGCCACCATCCGGGCGCTCAAGTGCCACGGCGGCGCGCCCGTTCCCGTTCCCGGAAAAGCAATGCCCGCAGAATACTCAGGTGAAAATGTTGAATGGGTAGAAAAAGGATGCGCAAACCTCATTCACCATATCAGAAATGTCCGGAAAGCGGGAATCAGCCCGGTTGTCTGCATCAACTCCTTCTACACAGACACCAAGAACGAGATCAAAAAAGTACGTGAACTCCTCGAAGCCGAAGGCGCGAAAGTAGCCCTCTCCGAGCATTGGCTAAAGGGCGGCGACGGCGCACTCGAATTCGCGGACGCCGTTATGGAAGCCTGCGAAGAAAAGAATAATTTCAAATTCCTCTATGACCTCGATATGCCTGTCAGCCAGAGAATCGAACTGATCGCGAAAGAGGTATACGGAGCAGACGGTGTTGACTATTCCGCTGAAGCGAAAAACTCCTTGAAACGCATCGAAGGCGATCCGAAGCTCGCGAAACTCGGTCTCTGCATGGTTAAAACCCATCTATCACTCTCCGATAATCCGGCCCTCAAGGGCGTTCCCAAAGGATGGAGACTCGCTGTTCGTGAAGTATTGACCTATGGCGGCGCGGGCTTTATCGTTCCGGTGGCAGGCGCCATCAGCCTCATGCCAGGATCGAGCTCCAACCCGGCATACAGACGCGTGGATGTAGATGTGGAAACCGGCAAGGTTCAAGGCGTATTCTAAACCGGTTTATTCAGGAGATCGGTTGATCCCATAACACAAAAAAGGCGCGGCGCCCGGTTGCGTCGCGCCTTTTTCCATTTATATAAGGAGAATGAAATATGACAGCAGAACTGATCAATGGAACCGAAATCAGAAAAGAGATCCTTGCGGAACTCAAAAAAGAAGTCGAAGGCATGAAGGCCAAGACCGGAAAAGTTCCCGGCCTTGTCACCATTCTTGTAGGCGCAAACCCCGCATCCGTGAGCTACGTCACATTAAAAGTCAGAACCGCGGAAGAGCTTGGCTTCCATGAAATTCAGGACAATCAGCCGGCCGACATCTCAGAAAAAGCGCTCCTCGCCCTGATCGAAAAATATAACAATGATCCCACCATCCATGGTATTCTGATTCAGCTTCCCCTTCCCAAGCATGTGGACGAAAAGAAGGTGTTAAACGCGATCAATCCGGATAAGGATGTGGACGGTTTTCATCCGGTCAACGTTGGAAGACTCATGATCGGCGGCGACGAAGTTCTCTATCCGCCCTGTACGCCCGCAGGTATCCAGGAACTGATCGTCCGGTCCGGAACCCCGACCTCGGGAGCTGAAGTGGTGGTTGTCGGCCGTTCCAATATCGTTGGTAAACCCATCGCCATTATGATGGCCCAAAAAGGCAAGGGCGCAGACAGCACCGTGACGATCGTTCATACCCGGACCAAAGATCTGGCCGCCCACTGCAAACGGGCCGATATCCTGATCGTGGCAGCGGGCGTGCCCAACCTCGTGAAACCCGAGTGGATCAAACCTGGTTCGACCGTCATTGATGTCGGCGTCAACCGGATCGGCATGAATGAAAAAACGGGCAAAGCGATTCTCCGTGGCGATGTGGATTTTGACGCAGCCAAGGAAATTTGCGGAAAAATCACACCCGTTCCCGGCGGCGTCGGCCCCATGACCATCACCATGCTCATGAAAAACACGGTAAGATCCGCCTGGAAGCATATTGAAGGCAAATAACCGTTTGTTGATTCAGATGTAACAAAAGAGGGCCGCCCCTGTCGATGGCCCTCTTTTTTTTGTTTGTCAGACAGGTTAAAGATCTTTTGAGAGGGAAAAAATCATGTCTAAAGTCATAGCAGTAGCAGGAAAAGGCGGTGTGGGCAAAACAACCCTTTCGGCCCTCATCGTCCGGTATCTCACGGCGAAGAATCTCACGCCCGTTCTTGCGGTCGACGCAGACCCGAACAGCAACCTGGGGGAGACGCTGGGTAATCCGGTGACAAAAACCGTAGGGGATATCCGGGAAAACTTCATGAAAGATCCCCAGGGGATTCCTTCCGGCATGGACAAGGTCAATTATATCGAGATGATGATGAATCAGGTCCTGATTGAGGAAAAAAACTACGATCTTCTGGTGATGGGCCGTCAAGAAGGAACCGGATGCTACTGCATGGTCAACAATATTCTTCACCGGTTCATGGAAGAGCTTTCAAAGGATTATAAGTATCTGGTGGTGGATAACGAGGCCGGCATGGAGCATCTGAGCCGGAGAACCAGCGGAAAAGTGGACCTTCTCTTTCTCGTCACCGACTATTCCCTAAGAGGTCTTCGCGCGGTGAAACGCATTCACGGACTTCTGGGAGAGCTGAAACTCACGGTGGGAAAGATGGGAATCGTGGTTACTCGAGCCCCCGAAACCCTGAATCAGGCCTTTTTGGCTGAGGTCGATGAGATGGCCGTCCCTGTATGGGGAACGGTGCCTGACGACGAAAATCTCAGGACCTTTGACATGGAGCGGAAATCGCTCATGGAGCTGAACGAGGCCTCACCTTCTGTCAAAGCGATTGAAAAAATAATGGAAAAAGTTCTTTCTCTATAAATTTCATGCCCCATGATTTTTTTTCTAAAGTTCTTTTTTGGTCTTGCCGAAGAAGAAGCCAAGGGGGATAGAAGAAATGGATATACCTTCATATCAAATACACAATGTACTGAAGGTTTACAGCCGTCAGGTAAGTCAGACCAAAATGATCGAGAGGAATAAATCCCTCGGGAAGGATAGCTCTTCCGATAAGATCAACCTCTCCGCCGAAGGCAAAAGAAAGGCCATTATTGAAAAAGTCGCGTCGGATATTGTAGAACGAATCACCAATTTCGGCCCTCAAAACGACGTTGATCAGGAAATCGTCAACCAGTTGAAGCAGGAGCTGGGCAAGGATATCGATTTTAGACAAAAAAGCGACCATCAATTTGTGTTTAATGTGATGGACGAGAATAACAACAAGGTAAAAACAACGCTTTCCGTCGAAGATACGCACTTTGTCATCCAACGCCTTGATCAACTCGCCAAAGCGGTTGTCGATAAAAATATGGAATCGTAAGTAGGAAGTTAGGAGGATCGCCATGAAGATTACAAATAAACCAGGGAACTATGATAACCAAGCCTATGTCAAGGAAGTGACGGACAACAAACGGCTTGAATCGCGTGAGGCCCAGAGCCCAGAAAAAAAGACGGAAACCACTCGGGGTGATACGGTGAGCCTCTCCGCAGCATCCAGGGATTTGCAGATCGCAAAGACGGCGGCATCCGCTTCTCCGGAGGTCCGTACCGAACAAGTGGAGGCCATTAAAACCGCCATTCTTGAAGGCCGCTATCAAATTGACCCCGAAAAAATAGCCGAAAAAATGGTTGGCGTCCACGTCAGCGACCTTGTTTAGGTGATTATTTCCCCGAAAAGGGGAAATAGTTGCCGAGGCCCGAAGACCCCATGCGTTTCCCTCCCGAAATATAACTAACCGATATATCAAATATATTCCATAAAATTTGACCAAATTCAAATATGGCTTGTTTATTGCTTATTTTTCCGGCAGGATGACACCAAACAGGGAGGAGGATAAAAATGGGTAAAATTACGCATGTTAGCGAAGGGACTCACGTCCTCAAACAACAAAATACAAGGAAGATGGAGGGCCAGGATTTTCAGAAAGCTCTGGACGCGGCCCTGGAAAACAAAAAATCGACTCCTGGGGCGGGTGAAGAGATGAAAATCCCCGTTCAATCTCTTGGTGAGATTACGCCCACGGCTCTATTTCCGGTTGAACCCGCTTCCACCGATATTTTCGAGAGAACCAACTTTCTCCTCGATAAACTGGACAGTTACACAAAAGAGCTTGAAAATCCGAAAAAGACACTGAAGGATATCGAACCGCTGATCGCAGCTATTCAAGATGAGGCGGGAAAACTGCTTCTGGATGCCAATGGTGCTGGTGAGAGCGACGACACGCTGAAAGAGATTGTCAACCAGACGGCGATCAAGGCGAGCACCGAGTATATCAAGTTCAACCGGGGGGACTATATCTAAGAGAAAAAGAAATTGTTGAAATACCATTCATTCATGCCGCCGGCGGCCAGATTTTAAAAATCTGGACAAATAGGCTTGATCAGATCGCTCAGATGAGATCAATTTCTATTTCTAAAAGCGGCTAAACGATGTGTTTGTCAACCTTTTCAAAATGTTGGCTCCCGGCAGGGCCACCGGAGGCCTATATCCATTCTGAACTGAAAATAACCAAAACAAAGTAAAATTGGGTATATTGGTATTTCCAAATCTCTAAGGGAAAGGCTTTTTTTGTCCCAATTTCGTTTTCAAAAAATGGATTAGGATCTGACGGTACGGTAGATATCGGCGAAATATTGATTGATGAGTTCATGGGTTTTCTGAATGGTATTGGTCATCTCGTTTTTTGGAATTTGAAAAATAAGAAGCGTCATTTCTACGGCCCTGGAAATCAGCCCGGGATCTGGCTTTTTTTTGCTATGAACAACCTCCTGAACAAAGCTGTGAACAATGCCTTTAACTGCAAGAGACATGACAAAATAGTCATCTGACGTTAGATGGGGAAGAACGGTCTGAAAAATGGCCTGATTCCTGCTCTGGGCGGACTGGAGGATCAACCGGCCGATATTTCCCGATTGATGCGCGGTCAGATACAATTCCGCTACTGGTTTATGCGCCAGAACAAAATAAAACTGCATGCCGATTTCAAGGGCGAATCGAAGCCATGGACGCCCCGCACCCCCTCCTATTTCATCCGCCATTGCTGCGGCGGCATCAAACATATCCTTGGTTATATGGCGTAATATTTCCTCTTTATCCCCGAAAAAATGATAGAGACTTCCCGTGGTGATACCCGCTTTTTCAGTAATATCTTTAATTGTTGTCTTTGAATACCCATTTTCCAGAAAAAGTTTCTGGGATACCTCAACCACTCTTCTCTCGATTGTCAATTTGTGTTGAGCCCGCTTCATAGGATGACCTTCCGTTTTTTGCATCCGCCTCCTGTTGCTTATTCCATTGTGCCTATTCAGCACCTATCTTGCTTTATTGGCAAGAAACTCCTGAAAAAAAGTGCGGAACGAACAAACCGGAATTCTTTCCATGTCCATGAACAGATCCTGAATAGTTATAAAATTGGATATACCATCAATGCCGTTTCCTTGAAAGAGTTTACGGTTGCGGGGAGAATTCTCAATTCGACTTTTTTAGACGGATTGGTGGGCCCCCTCCCTCGCCATTTCCCTTATTAAAAATTAGAATACATTCTAATTACCCATTGACAAACCCCATTAAAGACGATTAGAATACATTCTAATTTATCGCATCATGATTGGCGCCTGAAAAAAACAACTCAACGATATTTGTTGAATTTTCTTAGGCGGCCCTTCAATAGAAATCCTTAGCCTTTAAAAAAATAGAGAGGACCGCCCATGTTAAATACCCTTCGGATTCTATTCAGTGCAACACTCGCTATAAGCCTATACTTGATGGGATGTTCGGAAAACATGGAGGCTCTGAACGCCAAGCTCACCACAACGGAAAAGCGAATGCCAGAGGCCGAATATTATACAACCGATTTCGCCGAATACCCATCTGAGGTTTTGGATGCCATAGCATACGGCCCGATTGCGCCGGATCAGACCCTGGCTTTTGAAAAGATCGGCGATCTGGAGAATCCGGGTTATCTGGAGGTGGAAAACGGGTATTGTATATTAGAGGAGGGTACAGGCTATGTGGCTGTGAGAACCGAAATGCCCGGAGTTGACATGGAGATGGTCCGATGGTGGTTCTGGTGGCATGCCCTGAAAAACATTCGCTATAAAATCTGGTGTCCGGGAGACCACTATGCCATTGGTGCTAAGAATTTGGATCAATTGGCTGATCCCACCTTGACACCGGAAGAGCGAACCATGAACAATCCCCATTACCCCATAGAGGATGTGGGGCTGGGCGTTATGGAACTATCGATCTGCTTCATGCCTCCTGATGCGTTTGGCTTTGACACCTCTCTATTTGAGAAGAATGGGGTCGAAGGCGCGATTGTCGGCATTGTGGGGATAAGGCTATTCGGCGTCACGATTGATCACACCTATATGTGCCACCTTTTTCGAAAAACAGACACCGGCCTTGAAGTGAGGAGTCGTTTCTGGATGGGGGCGAAACTCGATCAGCCATTGAGAAAAATCATTTTTAATGAAGAGGCGGCATTGGGCATGATGAAGCACTGTTCAAGGGAATACAATCATCTGGCCGCTTTTCTGCCTGATATATACCATGAATTTAGCGGCTTATAGGAAGATTGTTTGCAACTATTCAGTATGGCCTTGTTTCAATGGCAAAAAGGCCCTTTTGTGAAGTTACATTTACTTTTTTTCGGATGAGAGATTCGAAGGCTTTTTGCGATAGAACTGGCAAGCTGGCTGAGGCC
>JAGVHJ010000514.1 GCA_020056645.1 Desulfobacterales bacterium | reverse complement strand
GGGGAATCGCATGTAGAATAGGGCTTGGTGAGTTATTTGCGTAATAACCTGAATTAATTATTAATGCCTCCGACGACCCGCTTTTAAAAAGCTGGGCAAATAGGTTTTTAGAGGGTGTCTATAGAACCTTTTTTACCATGTTTGGCAACCTTTTTAAAAGGTTGGCTCCCGGCAGGGCCAGAGGCGCATTTCAGGCGCGGTTATCCCGCCATTCCAGGAGTGTTATCTCTTCACCCTTTCATTTTACTCTTACTCGATCTTCAAGGTTTTGTTCATTTCCCCAACTCCGGCGTTGGAAAAAAATTTTGATCCTCGAAATACTCCATGTATTCCTGCGGTCAAATTTTTTTTCCGCCTTGGATTTGAACAAAGTCCCTCAAAACGTGAAAATCGCGTCTTAATTAAAAAGGGTTGACGATGCAACGCTTCTTTTTTCCTAAAGGGGTGAAAGGATAAAGATTAAGAAAAAAAAAGGGAGGAGAGAAGATTGACTCTTCTTCTCCCCCCCTTCTGTTTTTAAAAAATTAGCCTTTTCTAAGGCTGTTCAATCTCTACTTCCTGTTTGCATACTCCGCATAACCAAGGGCCACGGTCCTGTAAACCAGATGGGCCATCTTGGAAAAGGGAAGAAACGCGGAGAACTGGAACACAAAAATCAGGTGGATGTAGTACAGAAGATAGGTCATGTACTTTGCACCGCCAAGGCGGGTCATCTCGGAAAGCATGCCGGTCAAACCCAGCCCCACCACCAGGGCCAGCAGATACCAATCTTTGAAGGCGCTCGTGTCCGATTTCTTTGCCAGGCGCTCCTTGATGAGAAGGGCCGCGCCCATCACAATGAGAATACCGGAAAGATTGGCGATCCATTTCACCGGGTTGAGCTGGGAATAGGGACCTGGGATTCCGAAAATATAAAGAACGACAAAAAAGATGCCGGTTACAATCGCACATCCGATGAATCCGTACAGGAGCATCATGTGGGATGTGGCGCGAGCCTTATTCTCGCCGCACTCATTGAATTTCTTGTGCTGAAGAATCGTGGGGATCACCCGGATGGTGGCCATGACGAGCTCTTTCAGGTCCAGTTCCTTCTTATCGGTCTTACCGTTCAAAACGGCGTTTTCATGGATATCGGTCACAAAGCGTTTCAGGCCCAGTGCGAAAACGATCATGGCTCCGGTCAGGAGCGGCACAAAGGTGAAATCCACGAGCCAGGTAGAAATGAAATTGGCGTGGGCGATCGGAGCATCGGTATGATGATACCAGTGAATCCCGAAAAATCCAAAAATCGCGTTCATCATCCCGCCCATGAAAACCGTGATAAAAGCCATGAGCGCAAGCCAAGCGGCAGGAACGGCAACCATTTTGGGCAGATTTTTGGGATCATTCACGGCCTTTGCCAGGAATTTGGGTTCGGCGTATTCGGTGATGGCGATGGAACGGATGGCCCCCATCACATCCCCCGGAGCGGCTCCCCGTGGACAAAGGGTGGTACAGTCGCCGCATTCATGGCAGAGCCAGATATCGGCGTTTCCGATGAGTTTGTCTTTTAAGCCCCAGGAGGCCGCGATCATCTCTTTTCTGGGGAACGGACTATTTTCAGGCGCAATCGGACAGGCTACGGAACAGGTTGCGCATTGAAAACATTTCTTCAGTGTATTACCGCCAAGCCCGATGACTTCATGAATGAAATCGAGATCCGGCTGGGCAAGGTATTTTTCTGACATTGTCAATACCTCCTATATATAATTGAAGCGAACAGTTTCGTTAAATTCGTTAACCAATAAAAAACAATCAGAATCCCTTAAAGGGGTTGGGTCCCAACGCCTCGACCTCTTCGACAAATTTCCCGATGATCTGGGGGAGCTTGTCATATTCATCGATGCCGATCTCGTGCATGGCCACCCGTTCCGGTTCAAGAGCGAGACTCGCCAGCGCATCTCCGATCTTCTTGATACGAATGCTTGCGAGTTCGCTTCCCTTGACAAAATGGCACTGATAGTTGTCGCCATGTTTGCATCCCAGGAGCAGAACACCGTCCATTCCCTGGGCAAGGGCGTCTTTTATCCAGATCACGTTGACCGATCCCAGACACCGCACGGGAACAAACCGGATTTCAGGGGCGATATTGACCCGGTTCATGCCTGCCATGTCAAGGGCCGGATAGGCGTCATTTTCACAAATGAGGCACAGATAACGCAGAGGCGGTTCATCATAATCGTCCGCCGAAGGCACCTTGATGGCCTTGACCTGGGAGCCGATGCTGTCGATGTTGTAATCGGCGAAACCGATAATTCTTTCCGGACAAGCGCCCATGCAGGTTCCGCATCTCCGGCACCGGGTCGGATTGGGTTTGGGCGTTCCCTTGGCGTCATCGTCAAGCGCTCCGAAGGGACACTCTTCCGTACACCGTTTGCACTGGGTGCATCTCTGGAAGAAAAAGTCCGGGAATGTCATGTCGCCGGAACGGGGATGGACCGCAACGCCTCTGTTGGCGGATTCGATGCACTGAATGGCCTTGAGCGCCGCGCCGGTCGCGTCTTCCATGGACTCTTCGATGGTCATGCTCCGGCGGATACATCCTGCGGCATAGATACCGGTTCTCTGAGTTTCATAGGGAAAGCAAATGAAATTGGAGTCCGCATAGCCGTCAAAGATAGCGTTATCGCGGAAGCCAGGTCCCTGTCTGTAGGCAAGATTGACGACCGGATCATCAACGGTTACGGGAACCATACCAGCGGCGAGAACGACCAGATCGGCCTTGATCTGGAGATTTTCACCGAGAAGGGTGTTTTTGGCATCCACAAGAAGTCCCTTTCCGGCCTGAGCCACACCCGCGACCTCTCCCTTGGTCATGAAAATTCCAGGGTCCTGCTGCATGCTCTTATAAAAATTCTCCTGAAGCCCCGGTGTTTTCATGTGCTGATAGATGATATAAGCCTTGCCATCGGCGTAATCTTCCCGGACATACTTGGCTTGTCTCAGGGCGACCATGCTGGTTACGGAACCGCAGTAATCAAAATCGGCGTCGGTGCCATTGCCAGGGCTCTGAACAAATACCACATTTTTCGCTTCCTTGCCGTCAGAGGGTCTGACAATTTTGCCCTTGCTTGCGATCTTCTCGAACTGATCATTGGTGATAACATCGGGAATCTCTCCGAATCCCAGGTGCGCGAGCGCCTTATTGTCCAGTTGAACCGGCCGCCAGCCTGCCGCGAGGATCACCGCTCCATAGAGTTCTCCATTGGGGTCGAGGGTCAGGATATCTTTCTTGCCCTGATTATACTCCATATATTTGGCGTTGAGGCCTTCATTATCGAGTTCTTTACCGTTGGCGTCCACTCTCATCTCAGCGGGAAGGGGGAATGGAACGTCGAACTCGATATTCTCACCCGGCTTCTTAAAGGTGATGGTGAATTCACCGGGCTGGCCGGCGATACGGGCGACAACCGTTCCCGTTCTTACCGTGATTTTGGAATCGGCCTTCACCTTGGCGATCAGGTCGGAGACAACCGGCGGAATCAGGGTTTCATAGGGATCGGATACGGGCATCTGTTTTCTCAGTTTGGCCGCATAGCCGCCCAGGCTCGCCTCTTTTTCGACAATCGTCACTTCAAAGCCTGCTTTGGCGGCATCAAGAGCCGCGCCCATACCGGTTACGCCTCCGCCCATGACGAGAATTTTTCTCGAAAAGGTATCGGTTTTGTAGGGTTCGGGAACCTTGACTTTTTCAAGTCTCGCGATGCTCATTCTCAGGTAATCTTCAGCAGCCATCTGAATGGGGTCGATAAAGCCGCCCTTGGCCTTCTCCTCTTCCGTGG
>JAGVHJ010000078.1 GCA_020056645.1 Desulfobacterales bacterium | reverse complement strand
TTTAGGAAATTTGTTCAAATCCAAGGCGGAAAAAAAATTTGCCCGCAGGAATACATGAGGTATTTCGAGGATCAAAATTTTTTTTCCAACGCCGGAGTTGCGGAAATTAACAAAAACTTGAACATCGAGTGAAACGATTCATGAAAGAGTGATTAAGACAAGCGAAAACAAGCCAAATGGAGAGATGAGGCCGGTGGCCATTGTCACTGGCGGTTCAAGGGGTATCGGGGCGGCCTGTTGTCTGGCCCTCGCTGGGGAAGGTTTCCGGATCGGATTAAACTACAGATCAAGCGGTGATGAAGCGGAAAAAATTCTTTCCGCATGCGGGCCGGACGGGTTCCTTTTAAAGGCCGATCTTGCGGATATCGATCAGGTCGAGGCGATGGTGAAAGATATCAAAACTCAGGCCGGGCGGGTGGATGTGCTGGTGAATAACGCCGGTTATTCCATCAATAGCACGATTTTCACCATGTCCATGGAAGAGTTCGACCGTCAGCGATCCATGATGAGAGGGGTCTGGTATCTGGTGAAACGGGTGCTTCGCACCATGATGTTCCGCCAATCCAGTGGAAAAATTATCAATATTTCAAGTGTCACCGGTCACACGGGAAATCCAGGTCAAATTCCCTACACCATGGAAAAGAGCGCCATGGACGCCCTGACCAAATCGCTTGCGAGAGAGCTCTCCGGCAAAAATATCCAGGTGAATTCCGTGGCTCCCGGATTCATCGACACGGAGATGACCCATATCCTTCCGGAGGAGATTAAAGACCGGATTCTTCAGAGCATCCCGGCGGGCAGGATGGGAAAGCCCGAAGAGGTCGCCGAAGTGGTGGCCTTTCTCGCCGCAAAGGGAAGCTACATTAACGGAACCGTGATTCACGTGAATGGTGGGATGTATGGCGGTTG
This sequence comes from Desulfobacterales bacterium, assembly GCA_020056645.1. Classification (GTDB taxonomy): domain Bacteria; phylum Desulfobacterota; class Desulfobacteria; order Desulfobacterales; family JAHIVH01; genus JAHIVH01. The sequence continues at coordinate 1,977 of JAGVHJ010000078.1, read as the reverse complement.
ATCATCGGACGACGGATGCCATAAGGAGTGAATGATCATGAATAAGAGAGTCGTTATCACAGGGTTAGGTGTTGTCAGTCCCAACGCATCGAATTTAAAAGAGTTTGAATCGGCCATCAGGGAGGGGCGCTCGGGTATCCGCTTTATCCCGAAATTGGAAGCCCTCGATTTCTCCTGTCGAATCGCGGGCGTTCCTGAAAATTACGAATCCCTTATCGGCGCTTACCTCCAGCAAAGAGCGATCAAGGATATCAGTGAAAACATCGCTCTTGCCGCCATGGCCGCCATTGAGGCGTGGGAAGACGCGGGGTTCACCTGGAACCGGAATGATGAACAGGCCGATTGGGATACCGGCGTGATCATGGGGTGCGGCATCGGTGATATGGAGACCATTGGAAACAAGGTCGTCCCCTTTGTCAATGGCGGAAAAGCACGAAGAATGGGAAGCTCCGTGGTCGAACAGATCATGTGTAGCGGCATCAGCGCCCGAATCGGCGGATTGTTGGGGTTGGGAAACCAGGTCACCTCCAATTCGTCGGCATGCAATACCGGATCAGAGGCGATCATCGAATCGGCCTGGCGGATCCGCTGCGGCAGGGCGAAACGAATGCTTGCGGGCGGATCAGAAGGTCCATCCGCCTATACCTGGGGCGGGTTTGACGCCATGCGCGTTCTGGCAAGAAAGTTCAACGACCAGCCGGAAAAGGGCTCCCGGCCCATGAGCGCGTCCGCATGCGGATTTGTTCCCGGTTCCGGGGCGGGCGTCCTCATTTTGGAAGAGCTTGAATCCGCGCGGCAACGCGGCGCTCGCATATACGCGGAGATCCTTGGCGCTCACGTCAATTCCGGCGGTCAACGAAGCGGCGGGACCATGACCGCGCCCAATCCGTCCGGCGTTCAGCGTTGCATCCGGGAGGCTGTTAAAGAGGCGGGAATTTCACCCAATGAGATTGACGCGATCAACGGCCATCTGACGGCGACTTACGCGGACCCGTATGAAATCGATAATTGGTCCAAGGCCCTTGAACGGGATCCTGATCATTTCCCCTTTATCAATTCCACCAAGTCGATGATCGGTCACTGCCTGGGTGCGGCTGGCGCGATTGAATCCATTGCAGCCGTTATAGAGCTGGCCCATGGGTTTCTGCACCCCTCGATTAACTGCGAGGACATTCATCCAGATATCGCTCCCTTTGAAAACAAGGTGGTGAGGTGTTTAAAAGAGTATCCGGAATTGAAGATTCTCGCCAAATCGAGTTTTGGTTTTGGGGATGTGAATGGGTGTTTGATATTAAAAAAATGGGAAGCGGGCGAAAAATAAATGTAATTTTAGCTTGACAAGATATTTTTCATCATCTAAAAAACTTCCAAATAATTTGTAAAGGTTCTCTTTTTAGGAAACATATGGCACACTTTTATGCAAACAACCGGGTATTTTATTATTGGTACTTTTACTTTACCACCGGTCTGCCTGGGTGTGTGCTGAAAGAACGTTAACCAAACCAAACGTAAAAACAGCCGCAGGCGGATCAAGAACCTGCGGTTTTTAATATAACAAAAGACCGTTAGGGAAAGATCCTGCGGTCTTTTTTTTTACGTTGCCCCCAAGATTAAAAAAAAGGAGCGTAAAATGAGTAACATCGGCAAGAAAATCCGCTTGGAGCGAATCATCAACAAACAGACCCGGAGAACCATTATCGTTCCCATGGATCACGGTATGTCCGTGGGGCCGATCGACGGCATCATCGACATGAAGAGCGCCATTCAGAATGTGGCCATCGGCGGCGCGAACGCTATTGTGGAGCACAAAGGCTTGGTCGAGGAGGGGCTTCGCGGATCAGGACCCGATATCGGCCTCATTATTCATCTCTCGGCCTCCACCTCCCTCTCTCCCCATCCCAACACAAAAACCCTTGTCTGCACCATCGAAGAGGCGATCAAACTGGGAGCTGACGCCATCTCCATCCATGTCAATTT
>JAGVHJ010000319.1 GCA_020056645.1 Desulfobacterales bacterium | reverse complement strand
GTCATCGCTCCCACCCAATCCACATTGACCACCCTCTTTTTTCTGGATGATAAAAACGGATGGGCTGGCGGACACGACACGGTGATCCTTGTCACCAAAGATGGCGGCGAAACCTGGGAAAAAAAGTTCTATGACCCGAACCGGGGAAAACCGGTCCTTGACATCTGTTTTATGGACGCCTCGTTTGGAATCGCCATTGGCGCTTACGGCCTCTATCTGGAGACCCGGGATGGCGGAGCCACCTGGGAAGATAAATATTTCGAGTCCCTGGATGACCCGGATATGGGATTGGTTCATTTCAACGCGATGACCCGTTCTGCCGAAGGCGTTCTCTTTATCGCGGGCGAGGCGGGATTTCTCGCACGCTCCATCGATTCAGGCGCAACCTGGGAATCCCTTGAAAAAATCTATCCTGGCTCCTATTTTTCAGCCCTCTTCACCCAGCAAGGAACGCTCATCGTAGCCGGATTGAGGGGAAACGCCTTCCGGTCGAGGGACAAGGGCGATACCTGGGAGCCGATCATCACCCAGACCCTCCAGGGATTAAACCATTGTGTTCAGGATAAGGAGGGGCGTATCCTCATTTCCGGTCTGGGAAGCACCCTTTTGATCAGCAACGATGATGGAAAGAGTTTTGTTCCGGTGAAACGAGCCGACAGAATCTCCATCGCAGCAGCCGTGCTGCCGGATAAAGAGACGATAGTCATTGTGGGTGATGGCGGCGTCATGAGGATCACCAATTAGAAAGGAAAAGAGGATTTCGTGAAAAATAGCATCAAAGCCATTGAGAATGTCGTTTTCAGGTACAGGATCTTTTTCCTTTGCCTCTTTTTGATTGCAACCCTATTTCTGGGTTACAAGGCCTCACAGATTAAAATGGACGCGGGGTTCGCAAAAAACCTTCCGTTAAAGCATGAATACATGAAGACCTTTGTTCAATACCAAGAGGAGTTTGGCGGCGCGAACAGGCTCATGATCGCCATTCAGAATAAAAAAGGGGATATTTTCACTCCCGCCTTTTTCGATATTGTAAACAAGGTCACCAATGAACTTTTTTTCCTCTCGGGTGTGGACAGGGGAACAGTCTCTTCCATTTATACTCCCAACGTCCGCTATACGGAGGTTGTGGAAGAGGGGTTCGTGGGTGCCCAGGTGATTCCCTCCGACTTTGTGAATGACGCGGATGGAATCGAAATGGTCAAAAAAAACATCATCAAGGCCGGAATCGTTGGAAGGCTGGTCGCCAATGATTTCACGAGCGTCATGATCACGGCCCAGCTTCTCGAGGTCGATCCCCTGACTAAAAAACAGATCGACTATATCGAGTTCGCCGGAAAGCTGGAAAAGGAGATTCGGGACAAGTATCAGACCGAGGATATCGGTATTCATATCATCGGTTTCGCCAAGGTGGTGGGAGATGTGGCCGATGCGATCAAAGGGGTGCTCCTCTTTTTTCTCATCGCCATCGTCATTACCTTTGTTCTGGTTTATATTTACTCTCATTCGTTGAAGCTCACGATCATTCCCATCCTCTGCTCATTCATCGCCGTTGTCTGGCAGATGGGCCTTCTGACCCTGTTAGGCTATGGGCTTGACCCCATGTCCATTCTGGTGCCCTTCCTGATTTTCGCCATCGGCGTGAGCCACGGCATGCAGATGATCAACTCCATGGGGAACCAGGTTCTTGCCGGGGCACAGGCTGAAGAGGCCGCCCGGACGAGTTTCAGGCAGCTTCTCATTCCCGGATCCATCGCGCTTATTAGCGACGCGGTGGGATTTCTAACCCTGCTGCTCATAGAGATCGGCGTTATACAGGAGCTCGCCATTACGGCGAGTATTGGTGTTTCGGTGATCATTCTCACCAACCTGCTCCTCATCCCCTTGATCATGTCCTATATCCAATTCGGCGACCACTATGGCAAAAAGATGGGAACCGCTTTCCAAGACCGGCTGTGGCGCATCTTTTCAAGTTTTGCCGATCGAAAGTCGGCGAAATACGTGGTAGGGATTTCAATCATCCTTTTCATCTTCGGCCTCTATTTTGGAAAAGAGATGAAAATCGGCGATCTCCACGCCGGGGCCTCGGCCTTGCACGAAGATTCCCGATACAATATAGATACGGCTCTCATCACCTCCAAATTCTCCATTGGGACGGATATCATCACCGTGATCACCGAGACCCCTGAAAACGGGTGCCTGGATTACGAGGTCATGACGCTGATCGACCAATTTGAATGGCATGTTCGGAATGTGGCAGGAGTGAAAATGGTGGTGGGACTCGGCGGTGTTACAAAGCTGGTCTCTGCGGGTTTTAACGAAGGAAATCTCAAGTGGCGCGTACTCTCCAGAAATTCTGAAATTCTTGCGGAGATGACCCAGCAGATCAATACAGACACGGGGATTGTCAATGATAATTGCAGCGTCATGCCGGTGATGATCTTTACCGAGGATCACAAAGCCGAAACCATCGAACGGGTGGTCGGGGCCATCAAGAGGTTCAGGGACGAGAATCCATCGGACAAAGTCAAATTCAGGCTGGCCTCCGGGCAGGTAGGCGTCATGGCCGCCACCAACGAGTCGGTGAAGGCGGCCCAAGTCCCCATGCTGATATGGGTTTACGCGGCGGTCATCGGCTTGTGTCTCATCACCTTCAGATCCGTCAGGGCCACCTTGTGCGTGATTCTACCCCTGGTGCTTGTATCGGCCCTGGCCCAGGCACTCATGACCTTTTTAAAGATCGGGCTCACGGTGAACACGCTGCCGGTGGTGGCCCTGGGGGTGGGCATCGGTGTGGATTACGGCATTTATATTATCAGTCCATTCATGAATTTCATGAAGCAGGGCATGACCGTCGCCGACGCCTATCTAAAGACCCTTAAAACCACGGGAAGCGCGGTGATGTTCACCGGGATAACCCTATCCATCGGCGTCAGCACCTGGATCTTCTCGGCCCTCAAGTTTCAGATGGATATCGGCATTCTATTGTCGTTCATGTTTCTTTTGAATATGTTGGGCGCCATTATCCTTCTTCCCGCTCTGGTCGCCTATTTCTGGAAAACCGAGCCGTGAGACGAAAAAAGGGTGTAGCTATTCAGTATGGCCTTGCTTTAGTGGCAAAAAGGTCCTTTGGTGAAGTGACATTTACTTTTTTTCGGATGAGAGATTCGAAGGCTTTTTGCGCTAAAACGGGCAAACGGTTTGAG
>JAGVHJ010000455.1 GCA_020056645.1 Desulfobacterales bacterium | reverse complement strand
GGTGTTTGAACCGCTTCTGCACGCGGTTCGCAAGCATCTCCGCCTGGTCCTGATATTTTTCACGCAAAGCCGGGTCCATGGGGGGCGGGTGAATTTGATCGCGCATCTGTCTCACGCTAACATGCCTCGATAACCATGCAAGACCCATCGATGGCGACAGGCGGCTGCCGTCTCCCCAATCCAAAGAGGGCGGCTTCCTCCATCTCGTTTGCCGGGAGGCCATTGAGCTCGCCTATGTATTCCACCCTCTCTTGCCCCTGAAAGAGCGCGTGTATGGTCGCAGCCGGGCTTCCGCCGATCTCGTTCCATGCTCTCGTGGCGCAGAAGCGGCACATCCAGCGATCAACACCCCACATGCCATACCGGATGTTGTATACGACTTCACATTGCTTGCCGCATTTGGTGCATGAATACATTGCTCGCCTCCTATCGAAAAGGTTTTTTTAAAACGGACCTATGGAGTGATGCTCCGTGGGTGGAAACCTATTTGAATAAACGCCTCCTGTCAACATCGTTTCGGCCATTCATCAGGGGAATCGCATGTAGTATTCGCCTTGACGGCCCTGCCGGGAGCCAACCTTTTGAAAAGGTTGCCAAACATGGTAAAAAAGGTTCTATAAACACCCTCTAAAAACCTCTTCGCCCCGCTTTTTAAAAGCGGGCCGCCGGATGCATTGATAATTAATTCATGTTATTACGCAAATAACTCACCACGCCCTATTCTACATGCGATTCCCCTGCTCGCGCTCTTTTTTGGGATTGACACCTAATTGTAAACGTGGAATATATCACAATAAAAAAAGCAATTTCCTATCCGTTTTTATCCGTTATCCGTTTTTATTAAAACTCGATCTTCAACTTTTTAGGAAATTTGTTCAAATCCAAGGCGGAAAAAAATTTGCCCGCAGGAATACATGAGGTATTTCGAGGATCAAAATTTTTTTCCAACGCCGGGGTTGGGTGAATTAACAAAAACTTGAACATCAAGTAAAACGCTTCATCGTTTTAGCCTCCCTGCGTTCCGGGCACAGGGAATCTTCTGTTTTGAAAGGCTCATCTTTTAAAGATCCATCCGGCTTCAGCCATAAAAAGGAACCCCAGTGAAACAGATTCGAGATTACTTCATCAAAGAAACAATCAGCAAAACCGGCAGTGCAACTCTTTACAGAGCCCACAAGCAAGGGGAAGACCATACCGTTATCATCAAAGCGCTCAATGTCAGATTCCCATCCGGCACCGATATCGCCAGGCTAAAGCAGGAATATGAGACAATCCGCGCTATTGAAGCGGGCGGGGTCGTCAAAACCTTGGATTTACTTATCGAAGAGGGCGTATTTTATCTGGTTCTTGAAGATTTCAAAGGGATTTCCTTGAAAGAGCATATTAAAAACGGACCCTTGCCTATATCATTGTTTTTGGAAATCGCGCTTCAGATTTCACAAACGCTTGGCGCTCTTCATGCGGATAATATTATTCATCATGATTTGAATCCATTCAATATCCTGGTCGATCCCCAAACCGGAGAGGTCAAAATAACCGGTTTCGGCATCTCCAGGGTTCTGGCCCGGAAAGATGAAGATCTCTATCACCCTGATGTCATCGAGGGCTCCCTTCTCTATATTTCCCCGGAACAAACCGGAAGGATGAACCGCTTTGTGGACTATCGCACGGATTTTTATTCCATTGGCGTTACTTTTTACGAATTGCTTACAGGGAGCCCGCCCTTTTATTCGAAAGATCCCATGGAGATCATGCATTGCCACATCGCCGTTGAGCCGCCTTCTCCCCACGTATTGAATGCGGATATTCCGCCCATGCTCTCCAACATCACCATGAAGCTCATGCTGAAAACGCCTGAGGAGAGGTATCAGAATGGGTTTGGTCTCAAATACGATCTGGAAAAATGTCTGAACCCCTATCGGGCAAGCCGTCACATCCCGGACTTTACCCTGGGCGAAAAGGACATTCCCATCCGGTTCATCATTCCCCAGGAGCTTGTGGGCAGAGAGCGGGAGATTGAGATTCTGCTGGCTGGTTTTGAAAAGGCGTGCCAGGGTCAACGGGAGCTATTAATCGTCAAAGGCGCGCCGGGCATAGGGAAATCCGCGATGATCAATGAGGTTCACAAACCCATTGTCGCAAAACACGGCTATTTTATTTCCGGCAAATATGACCAATTCACCAAAGACAGGCCCTACAGCGCAATGGTGCAGGCCTTTGAAGGGCTGATGAACAAACTCCTCATGGAGAGCAGCGAGCGGCTGAAAGGATGGAGAGAGGAGATTCTTGAGGCCGTGGGCAACAATGGGAAGCTCATCACGGATCTCATCCCGAAACTGGAGCTGATCATCGGCACTCAACCGGAAGTTACCGAGCTTGGGCCCATCGAGTCGCGCAACCGGTCCAATATGGTGTTTGCGAAATTTTTAAGGCCCTTCTTTAAAAAAGAGCACCCCATTACCTTATTCCTGGACGACATCCAATGGGCGGATCTTCCCAGCCTTGATTTTATCAAGTGGCTCATCACCAGCTTTAATGTGGGATATCTGTATGTGATCTGCGCGTTCCGGGATAATGAAGTGGATGAACACCATCCAGCCGCGTTGACGCTGAAAGAGATAGAAAAAAGGAGGGGGGCGATTCCCCAAATCTCCCTGGGCCCCCTTACGGCGCCAGATGTCCAGAAGTTTATCCTCAATTTCATTCCCTGTTCAACGGAAGAAGCCGGGCTTCTCGCGGGCATCGTCCATGCCAAAACCGGCGGAAACCCCTTTTTTATCCAGCAATTCATGCAAACCATCTATAATGATCGGCTGATTACCATCAAGGCTTCCGGCCGGTGGCTCATCGAACTCGAAAAAATAGAAAAAATGAAGGTGACGGATAATATCGTGGAGCTATTGGTGGATAAGATCTCCGCGCTTCCGGATGACACCCGTGGACTCCTCACCATTTGCGCCGCCATTGGAAACCGGTTTGATCTGAACACCCTGGCCTATTTAAAGGATATAGAGGTGGAAACCGCGCTCTCCATGCTTGCGATGGCCATCAGGGAGAGCTTTGTTGGCTACGATAATGAAAAAGGCCTTTATGTGTTCCATCATGACCGGATACAAGAGGCGGCCTATTCGCTGATTCCGGAAGGTGAACGGCCGGATCTGCACTACCGGATCGGCCGGTTGACCATGGAAAATACGCCTGAATCCAAACGGCAGGAACTGCTCTTTTATGTCGTGGATCATTTGAATCTTGGCGCGAAGATAGTGACGTCAAAGCAAGAAAACCAAGAAGTCGCCGGTTTGAATCTTAATGCGGGCGTCAAGGCCAAGTTTTCCAATGCATACGCACCCGCCATGAGGTATCTTGAAGCAGGTCTGGGGCTTCTGACCGAAGCGGCCTGGCAGGAGTCCTATGACCTTATTTTTTCACTGCATCTGGAAGGTGTGCGGGTGGCCTATTTAATGGGGGAGTATGAAAAAATGGAGCGCTTCGCGGCGATCGCCCTTGAACGGGCCTCACTCCTGGAAGATAAGGTCAAGGTCTATATCATCCGGGTGACTGCCTCCATGGCCCAGCAAAACTACACGGAGGCGCTTCAGATAGCGGATCGGGTGAGCGCCCTGGTGGGCATCCATCTGGACGCGAGCAAACTCAAGATCCTGATGCGGCTTATTAAACTTAAATTCAAGCTTTTCAGGATGAGCGACGCGGACATTCTGGCGCTGCCGGATATCAAGGACCCCCTGATACGAACGGGACTTGAGTTTTTCAACAAGATAGGAGAAGCGATCTATCACCAGGCCCAGGAGGCCTTTGTTTATAATATTTTCAATGGGGTCGAGATGTCGTTGCGATTCGGTCTGGTGCCGGATCATTGCAATTATTACGTGATGTTCAGCTCCATCTTGATCGGCGGTTTTGGCGACATGGAGGGGGGATACCGCTTTGGCCGCCTGGCAATGAAACTGGGGGAACGGGAAAACGCGAAAAAGCACCGCAGTATGTTTTCCTTTCTGTATAACTATTTCATCCGGCACTGGAAAGAACATATAAAAAACACCCTCGACCCGTTGATGGAAGGCTATAAAGTCGGACTGGAAACCGGTGACCTCATGTATGCGGCCTATAACCTCTTGATCTATAATTCCCATTGTTTTTCATTGGGATCTAATATTTCAGAGCATTTGAAGAGTATCGAGTCCCATGCAACCGCCATTTCCAATTTAAACCAGATGCATGTGTTGAATGTATTGAGAATCTACTGGCAGTGCATTCTGAATCTGGGTGGCCGGAGC
>JAGVHJ010000286.1 GCA_020056645.1 Desulfobacterales bacterium | reverse complement strand
TAGGCATGGCCGCCAAAGGTGCTGACCTTATCTTTGAAGCGGGACTCATAGGCGTTTCTGTAATCGACGAGCACCTTTTTCTGGGGATGGTCAGCGGCGACAGAATCCACGCAGAGCAGACGGCCGCCAGGGAAAATAAGGCCTTCCGCCGCAGGACCGGCCGCCTCCACATATTTGGGGTTTCCAAAACCGTGGCTCTGATAGAGGGGAATATCCAATTTCAACTGTTTCATGTTTTTGGGAATAATGGACTGGGCAGGCACAATGGACCAGTTGACCAGGGCTTTCGCCCCTGAATTCCGGATTTTAACGATCTGGGCGGTCATGTCCGTATCGGTCGGGTTGTAGGTTTCATCGGCCGCGATGGTGATTCCGTATTCGGCTGACAGGGCTTTCAACTGATCCCGTCCGGCATTTCCGAATGCGGTCGACTCGGACATAACACCGATCGTCGTGATCCCTTTTGTTTTCATGTGCTCATAGATTCTTCTGGCGCAATCGCTGTCTTTCTGGGGGGTCTTGAATACCCATTTCCGTTCGGCGACGGGTTCCACGATCACCTCCGCGCCGGCGCATGAAATCAAGGGAATCTGTTCGCTCTGAACAATGGGAATGACGGCCATGCTGGAGCCGCTCCGTGAAGGACCGATGATGGCGCATACTTTGTCTTTCTTGATCAGTTTCTTCGCGGCGTTGACCGCCCGGGTATTGTCCCCTTGGGTGTCTTCAATAAACAGCTTCAGCGTATGTCCGTTGATGCCGCCCGCCTTGTTGATCTCTTCCGCGATCATGATGGCTGTATTTTTTTCAGGCTCTCCGAGCCAGGCGGCAGGTCCGGTGATTGCAAAGAGACACCCGACCCGGTACTCCTTGGCGGATACGACCTGCGCCGCCATGCACCCCGCAATTAAAAGCGCCACCGCTGTCACATAAAACGATTTTCGGCTCATTTTTTAAAATCCCTCCTCTTAACAGTTGTTGTTATGTTACGATCCCGTTCACACCCTCTTAAAAAAAAACGGATATTTCCTATGCGTTCCTGCCTGCATCGAACGCATCGATATTTACCGGCACAAGCTTTTCCGGAAGCATTTTCCGGATAGCCTGATACCAGAGTTCGACGGGCGCTTCAAAATATCTGGAAAGTGCGCCGGTAAAGGCCACGTTCAACGCTTTCGCGTTGCCGGATTTTTCCGCGATGGCAAAAGCGTCCACCACCCGGACCTGGCTGAAGTGGTTCTTCAGAAGACCGACGCTCTGATCCGGATAGGCCTCTTTTCCCATGCTGACAGAAGGGGGAAGAATCTTTTGGTTGTTCACGAGAATCACGCACTCTTTTTTCAGATACTCCAGATATCGCATGGTTTCGAGGATTTCAAAGGAGAAGAGGATATCGGCCTCTCCTTTCCGGATGAGGGGAGAGTAAACCTTTTCTCCAACGATGACATGGCTCGTGACACTGCCGCCCCGCTGGGCCATGCCGTGAACCTCGCTTTTTTTCACGTCATACCCGGCGTTCATCATCACATCGGTGAGAATTTCGCTTGCCAGCAACACACCTTGACCGCCCACTCCGGCCATAAGGATACTTGTTTTCTTTTTCATGGAAGACTCCTGTTATGATATGGCCTTGACCTTGCAAATCTGGGCGCAGAGGCTGCATCCGGTGCAAAGCGCCCCATTGATCATGGATTTTCCCTTTTTACCTTCATCGTTCATAAAACTGATGGCCGGGCATCCGATCTGGGTGCAGCTCTTGCAGCCGACACAGACCTCCCTGTCAACGGAAAGGGACTTTCCTCCCCTCACGCCCTCTCTTTTATGAAGGACACAAGGGGCCTCTGTGATGATCACCGACGGGGCTTTTCGCTCAAGCTCCTCTTTAAGCACCTCCTTCATTGTTTTTAAATCATAGGGATCGACTTTTCTCACATGCTCGACCCCCAAAGCCCTGACCAGGGCTTCCAGGTTCAGCTTCTTTGAAGGCGACCCCATCAGGGTGAAACCGGTGCCCGGATTCTCCTGACGTCCGGTCATGGCCGTGGTCCGGTTATCAAGAATGATCACGGTCGATTCTCCCTGATTGTAAACCATGTCGAGAAGGCCGGTGATGCCCGAGTGCATGAAGGTGGAGTCGCCGATCACGGCAGCCACCTTCCCGTGATTCTTGTCTCCGGACGCCTTGTCGATGCCGTGGGCGTTTCCGATGCTCGCCCCCATGCAGATGCAGGTGTCAATGATCTGGAGCGGCGGGAGAGCCGCAAGCGTATAGCAGCCGATGTCTCCGGTGACAAAAACCTTGAGACTTTTCAGGGTGTAGAAGAGTCCCCGGTGGGGACATCCCGGACACATATTGGGAGGCCTCGGGGGGAGCTTTTCGATGAGCGGCCCATGGTTCATGGGAATTTTTTTGCCGGTTATGCCTTCGATGGCCGTTCCTGGATCGAATTCACCATAAACCGGAAAAACCGCCTTGCCAATCACCGAAACGCCCATGGCCCTCACCT
>JAGVHJ010000398.1 GCA_020056645.1 Desulfobacterales bacterium | reverse complement strand
TTTTTTTCGAGTTCAAGGAAGGCGAAAATTTTAACCGCAGGAATACATAGAAGTATTTCGAGGATTAAAATTTGAGCCTGACGCAGAAATCGGGAAAAATGAGGGTTTTCGTTCGGGCACTAAATAGCTTCATCCACCTCGAATTCGAGTAAGGAAACGAATATGGAGTTGATCGTTTTTCTGCTTATCATTGGACTGGTACGGCTATGGCTCAAGGTCCAGCAACTGAAAAACCAATTTGAATTTCGGATCGGACAGCTTGAATACGAGATCAGAATGGTGCAAGAGAGGGACGGCGACTCTCAAGAAACCCAGGCATATGGGGATATGATCGCGCCGGAGAAAGAGAGACCGATGGATGAGGCGGTCGAATGGCCTTCCGGGCCGGAAGCTGTTCAAGAGACCCGGCCCGCTCCGCCTGAGCAGAGATCTTTCCACCGGCCAGAAGGGTTGGAACAGGCGCCCCCGGAAATCCGATATGAAAAGGAGCTCCTTCCCGAAGAAACACCTGGGCCGGAATCCTTTTCGGTCCCTGAAAGGGTCCGGCCAGACTGGAGCCATCGATTTAAAAAGTTCAAAGAGGACGTGGATTGGGAGCAGTTTACGGGTAAGAAAATTTCGGCATGGCTGGGCGGTCTTTCGTTGTTTATCGCAGCCGCCTTCTTTGTCAAATATTCCATCGATAACAATTTGATTCCCATGGGATTTCGTCTCTCTTTCGGCGCGTTTCTGGGGCTTGTTTCGCTCATCGCCGCCAATCGATTCACGGGAGAACGCTATGTGATGATGCGTCATACCCTTACCTCGTGTGGTATTGGGGTGTTATACGCCATGGTGTACGCATCGAGTTACTATTCATATCTCCCCAAACCAGCGGGATTTTTTCTTCTGGCGCTTGTTTCCACCGCGGCTTTTGTCCTTTCGGTCTATCATCGGGGCGTGGCCATATCTGTTTTAGGGGTGCTTGGAGCCAACGCCACGCCGGTGATCGTCAGTACGGGGAGTGGAAATGTGATTATGCTTTTCTGCTACCTGGCGGTGGTGAATATCGGTGTCTATCAGGTGGTGCGTCATCTGAAATCCGCCATGCTCCTGCTGGTGTCGGCGGCCGCGACCCTCACGACCCTTTCCCTCGCCGTCGCCGCCCATTTTCATTATCTGCCGGGAGAGACCCTCTCTGCGACATGGGCGGCGAACCTGGTGCTTTTCACTTTTTTTCTTAGTTTACGGAATATTGATCCAGATGAGAGCCCCTCCATCCGCTGGACCGGCTATCTTTTGTTCGGATCGGCGCTTGTCATGTCGCTTTTTCTCTTGGAGAAGGGCGGCTGGCCAGCAATGCTTGTGCTGACGACCGCCCTTTTTTGCGCTATTTCATTGGGCTTGAAAAGCGCCGGGTGGTATGTGAAGGTGATTCCCTTTTCGGCCATAAGTTTTTTAGCCGCCCTTCTCTGGGCCTTCATGAGATTCGATGCCCGGACCTTCTCTTTCAGCTTTATTCTCCTTCTGCTATATGGCATCGGCGGGGGAGTTGGCCCCATGGTGTTGGTTCAGCGGCACGGGTTCAACATCCGTATCCTCCGGTGGTTCAAGGTGTTTCCCCTTGCCGTGGTGGGGATAAGTCTTGTTGGACTTTTCAGGGAGCCATCGCTCTCTTTTTGGTTCTGGCCCACCCTTCTCTGCCTTCAGATCATGGGCATCGGGGTGAGTCTCTTTATCAGAGCTTTTTTCCAGATGGGGCTTCTGATGATTCTCTTTCTGGGAGCGGGGCTGTTTTTTGTTTTTCATGCGCCCGAGGGGTTTCTGGGATACGGGTTCTTTTTCTTTCTCTTCTTTGCGGGATTTATTCTTTATAAAACCATCTCTTTTTTTCGGGAACGCTTCTCTGGCATCGCCCAGGATTCCAAATTTTACGACACCTTGTCCTTAAACGCCGTCCTCTCTTCAGGCATCGGAGATTTGGATAAATGGATGACGGCCGCCCCGGCAGTGGGGGCGTTTGTGCTTTTAGGGGCTGCCTTTACCGTCAATCATCCGTTTTATCCCCATCCGGGCATGGCGACCCTCATCTGCTTTTTGTTTTTGAATCTTTTTGTGAGCGTTCGCACTCGGTTTCAACCAATGGGGAGTCTATCGCTCCTCTCTGCGGTCATCAGTCACTCTGTGTGGGTCTTTTACCCCCCATTGATCCCCAATATCCATGTGACCGCAGTCGCATGGTCATCCGTGCTCTTTTTAGCAGCCCTTGCTGTTCCCTTGATCGTTTTTCGGGCCTTTGACCAATGGAAGCAGATGATCAACGCCTGGGCGATTTTTGAAGTGTCTCAAGGCATCTTTCTCCTTTACTCAACGGCCTATGCATGGGAGATGGAATGGGTTAAATGGACGCCGGCGATTCTCTTCTGCCTCAAACTCCCGGTGGTGAAGATGCTTCTGAACACACTTCAGGGAAAACCGGAACGGAATTCGATCATCGCGTTTCACGGCGGCGTGCTCCTCTTTTATTTTTCGGCGCTTCCGGTTCTGGTGCTCGATCATGGCTGGATCGGGCTGGCGTTGATTTTTGAATCCTCCGCCCTTCTCTTTCTGAATCAACGAATCTCACACGATGGCTTGAGGTGGGTATCTGTTGTTCTAATGCCTGTGGGGCTGATGATTCTCCTCATCAACCTGCCGCTCCTCAAAGGCGAGGGAAGCCCGCCACTCCTGAACCCGGCGGTTATTTCTCTTGTCGCCGCCATTTTCGCCCAGATCTTCGCCGTTAAAAAAGCCATTTTCCCTCAACCAAAACTGGGCAGGATGGCGCTTCCCCACTTCTTCCTTTGGCTCGCGGTTGGTACGGGTTTTTATCTGTTAAATCTGATCGTTTCCGATCTTTTTTCAGGAACAGGAGGCAGGTTCCATGTCATGCCCGGAAGAGATTTTTCCCAATGGGTCTGCTATGGCCTTTTATGGGCGGCATTTGGAGGCGCTTTATGGCGGGTATCTCGTCTCCCTCGCGTCATGCGGTTTGCGGGACTCGCTCTTTTCTTTCTCGGGGCCTGGGGGCTGATTTCTCTTCCATTGCTCCTTCCGGAAGCGGCGCGTCACATGCGGCCTTTGTTTAACCTGGGGCTTTTGGCCTACCTGCCGCTCATGGCGCTCCTGTTTCATCTCTTTTCAAAGGAGCCTTCGGGGAAAACCGATTATGGCTTGAAAAATCTCTTTCTCGCCATGTTTCTCATCTCCGGATTCATGATGATCAAATTTGCCTCATGCACTTTTTTCCAGGCAGGACGGCCATTTGAACTGATATATGACCGCACGGCGGCCAAAGCAGTGGCCTCCGCGGCCGGATGGTTCTTTTACGGCCTGGGCCTCCTGATCTGGCCCAGACGGCTGGACCGGCCATTCAGGCTTGCGGGACTTTTTCTTTCGGCCCTGGGCATCCTGAAGGCCCTTTATTTTCCGTTTAGGTTTAGAACGGAATTCGGCGAAATGCCCCCGATCATAAACACTCCCACCCTCCTATTCCTGGTGATTCTTGGAACGATCGGCTACCTGACCCTGAAAAACTGGGAGCGTTCCCCCTGGCCCTTGGAGAGGGTCCGGCCCAGGGTTTTCTGGGGCGTGCTCCTTGCCATGATCGCGTTCATGGTGTTAAATATTGAAATCGCAAGCCTCTTCGCCATCCGAGGAAACGGCTTCTCCATGGCCACGCGGGGCTCTCTATCCATGCAGCTTGCATACAGCATCGGCTGGCTGATATTCGCGATCGGATTGATGGCCGTTGGCATCAGGCGGCGTCAGATAAAGGTTCGCTGGTCCGCCATCATCCTTCTGGTGGCCACCTCTGTAAAAATATTTGTCATGGATCTTTGGAAACTGGGAGATCTTTATCGGGTGGGGTCCCTGGGAGGCCTTGCAGCCGTTTTAATCATGGTCTCCTTTCTGTATCAGCGATTTTTATCAGGGGATAACGCAGATGAAACATAAGCGATGGCGGGTGCTTGCGGTATGCATGGTTATTTTGGGAATGACGCCCTATGCGTCCGGGGCCGATGAGTGGCGAACCCGGGCGAAGATAGAGGTGGCGGCCCCGGGAATTGTGGAGGCGGTTCTACCGCCAGAGCTTATTTTTACAAACAGCCATGAGTCCATTGATCTTGTTTTGCAAGGACCGGATGGCCTTCCCCGAGCATTCGAGCTTTACCGCCGGGAGAAAACGGGCCGGATTGAATGGCCCCTCACCCCTGTGGATGTGACCTTTAAAGAACCCGATGCGTGGGTCTGGGAAGGAAAAACCGGGCGGATGGTCGAGGCGGACCAGGTCCAAATCGAGGTGGCGGATCAGGCGTTTGTGGCCCGGGTGGATGTGGCGGCTGAAAGATCGGATGGATGGGTCTCTCTTAAGAAGGATGCCGCCCTTTTCAAGGTCAACGGTGAGGTTCGAACCCTCCTTGAGATCGAAAAAAACCGCTATCAACGGGTTCGATTGACCTTCAAGAGCTTTGATAAAAGATATCGCCGTCAGTTTTCTCCCATCCTTAAGGTCTTGCTGGCGGGTGAACGAACCGGAAAAGCGCACCATACAAGAGAGGTTTTTCCGGAATTCCAGCAATTTGAACTTGAAAACGCCACTGAAGTCCGGGGGATTCTACCGGGTTCCGGGTTGTGGATCGACGCCATCCGTTTTCATACCCAGGCCCAGTTTCAGGGCTCCCTTGAGAGCGGGATCGAAACAATTGAAGATGGCGTGCGGAAATTCCGGTGTTTGAAATCTTACACTCTCGAACATGTCAACAGGGACAAACAGGTTGTCTCCTTTAGGTTCGATGGGGTTTGGCCGGGCAGAAATCTGATCTTGAAACTCCATTCCCAGGGGGCTTTTGTGGGTCGGGTCGCCGATCTTGCCCTAACCGTAAAGTCTCCCCGCATGGTATTCCTCGCGGATTCCTCCGGCGGCTATCTCGCCATCAGCGGTGCGGGCAAGCGCCATGCGGTGTATGAATATCCCGGAGACGAGAATCGTCTTGTCGATCACGAGGCTATTTTTTCCGCGATCGAAACAAACCAGGATCTGAGGCCCGCGACCCTTCTGGAAAAATATCGGATCACTGGAGGGCCATTTAACGAAGCGGGCTATGCCTGGAAGTCAAACATCCCTGTTCCCGCTCCTGGATACTATCGGCTGGTGTTGAATATGGATGCGAGCCTTGAGAAGCGGCATCAGGATATCCGGATCGTGAAAGAGAAGACCCAGATTCCATTTTTGTTCGGAAGAGATGAAGAGAGGGAGGTCGATCTGATGGCATCCACAGATATCACCTA
>JAGVHJ010000515.1 GCA_020056645.1 Desulfobacterales bacterium | reverse complement strand
GCCAGTTCAGCAAAAAGCCAAGAAGCTCCCGAAAAAAATAGGGAACGAACAAAACGGGCTTTTCGCCATCTTGATGAATCGCTGCTGAATAGTTACAAATCTGGACAAATGGGTTTTGGTTCCTGGTTACGAGACAGAGCCTCGTAACGAGAAGCGACCCCACTCTCTTTTATTTTGCAATTATCTTCTCGGATCTACTTGCCCTATCTGCCCTTTACAAACACATACATTTTTGATAAAAAAGACTCCAATTATTAACCCCCTATGCCCGGTGTGGGCACAACAAAGGATGAAAATAGGCATAATTTAACCAATAGATATAATTAATTTTTTTTTGCATTTTTATATAATAGATATCAGTGTGGTCATTCGTATAAGCCGTTGATATCCCCCCAAAAAGGGAGTCCATCATGGCATTAACCAACCATTCTATGATTATCGAGCGTTCAGACACCTTTCTGGCTTCAGCGTCTCGAAGGCCTTGTGGGATATTTCGCGATGGGTTTCCCGAAGCGACCTTTCGCAGGGATTTTTCGCGGAGATGATTCATCTATTTCGGGGAGTGCGGGGGAAACAACCAACGGGCATCGTCCCCGAAACATCTCACATCGACGGTATAACCGGGCGTGAGGCCGCCATCAGTAGAATATTACAGGAGCACTTATGCCTCAATACGCATCTCTAAAGGTTATTATTTCTTCACCGGCCCAGGTGCTCAAGAATCTTTTCCTGATCGTCTTGGGCAGCATCATATCCGCCTTCGCCATCAATGGCATTCGCACCCCTATCCGGTTCGCCGGCGGTATTAAAGGCTTGTCCATCCGCCTGCATTCTCTGATCTCCGGCCTACGGGTTGAATGGATGTATTTTTTCATCAAAAGTCCATTGTTCATCTTTGCATGGATGGCTGTGGGGCGGCGTTTCTTTTTTTATAGCATCATCTACACCGTGATCACCTTTCCCGAGCTTGGCGATCTCAAATCCGTCATCAGGAGTATCGACCCGGACGCCTTCGTGGTCATCAGCGACACGCTGGAGGGAATGAACTATTGTATTGGGAATCAACCCCATAGGTAATGGGATGATCAGCAGGCAAAAACAGACGCCGCCTTCTGACGACTGAATGAAAAAACTCAACAAGCATTTATTTAAACCCTTTCATCGCAAATAAGGAGGAAAGAATATGAATACAGACCTGAAAACAATCCAGGATATTATTTTGAAAGCAGCGGCGGCCGCAAAAGAGGAAACCGCTTCCGAACCTGAACCTGAAAGACCCAAGAAAGCGAAATGGCCGATTTCATGCACAGTGGGGCCAGGCCTGGAAGGGGCCATCGCCTGTGAAAGCAAGGTTGGCTATGTGAACGGCGCAAAGGGATGGCTCGTTTATAGGGGATACGATATTTTCCAGCTCGCTGCCCATTCCACCTATGAAGAGGTCGCCTATCTGCTCATTTACGGCAAAATGCCCAGAGCCGACGAGCTCAACATTTTCAAGGAAAAGCTCTTCAATTATACGCGCATGAACAGTGTGGTCCGCCATCTCATGACCTTTCCGGTGGAGCGAATGAGCATCATGGGGGCTTTGCGTCTGGGTGTGAACCTCATGCGGACTGAATATAGCGATCTGGATATGAAAACCGCGCTTCCCACCTCTTTTGACGCCATTTCAGCGGATGAAGACACCATCGATATGGAAACCCAGCCCCATGTTTCGAAACACGCCACCTATGAGTTTAAAACAAAAAGCCGGAAGAGTAACCAGAAATCCGGACGAGAATTTGACCGCACAGGAGGCCTGGAGACAAGCGCACATTTAATCGCGGGCCTTTCCTGCGTGGCGGCGGCGGTTTCCCGGATTCACAAAGACATGTTGCCTCTGGAACCCAAACCAGCGCTGAGCCACGCGGCGAATCTTATTTATATGATCACCGGTCGGATACCAACCCCCATTGAGGAACGGGTCATGGATATTTCCCTGATCCTGCACGCCGATCATGGCATGAACGCCAGCACCTTCGCCACCATGGTCGTCGCCTCCACCCTTGCAGATATGTATTTCAGCATTGGCGCGGGCATCTCAGCCCTAAGCGGCCCTCTCCACGGCGGGGCCAATGAAGAAGTGATTCGAACCCTTCGCAAACTCGCCTCCCCCCAAACAGTGGCTCCCTGGGTGGACAAACAGCTTTCCCAAAAAGGCAAAATCAGTGGATTCGGGCATCGTGTCTACAAGGCCTATGATCCAAGAGCACGAATCCTCGGGCCCCTTGCCGCCCTGATCATCCGGCAGAAACCGGAGCTACAGGAGTTGTACGCCACCGCTCAGGAACTTGAAAAAGTCGCCATGAGCCGATTCGGGTCCGAAAAGAAAATATTCCCCAATGTCGACTTCTATTCCGGCCTGGTTTACGCCAGTCTGGGGTTTGACGATGAATTGTTCACCCCCATGTTCGCAGCAAGCCGGGTGGCCGGATGGTCGGCGCGGGTGATAGAATATATGGAACATAACCGGATTTTCCGTCCACGGGGACTCTACATCGGTGAATTCAACAAAACCTATGTCCCCATAGAAAAAAGGAGGCATTCATGACACCCAGTCTTTTTAACCCAAGTTCGACAGAATTTTTTATAAAACAATGACAATTACAAAATAACGTTTGATTGTATCCGATGAATCTCTCATCTGAAACAAAGTGAATGTCACTTCACAAAAGGGCCTTTTTGCAACTAAAACAACACCATACTGAATCGTTACCTCGGGTATACGATAAATACCGGCCGGTCAAAATGTGTTGACAACAAATACAATCCTGAATTAAATTCCTACCAGT
>JAGVHJ010000188.1 GCA_020056645.1 Desulfobacterales bacterium | reverse complement strand
TTAATCCTCGAAATACGTCTATGTATTCCCGCGGTTAAAATTTTCGCCTTCCTTGAACTCGAAAAAAAATCTTGGTTTTCGTTCGGGCGCTACTTAAATCACTCACCAAGCCCTGTTCTACATGCGATTCCCCTGCCGGGAACAGGCCCAAAGCGGCCTTGCCGTCAGGCGCTAATTAAACTGAGTGATGTATCGATACATCACCAGAAAATGCGAGGCGGTTCCCATCATAGTCAGCACATGAAACAGTTCGTGAAACCCGAAGATTCCGGGAAAAGGGTTGGGTTTTTTGATTCCGTAAATCACAGCCCCTATACTGTAAAACAAGCCTCCGAAAAGCAGCCACAACAGGGCTCCTGTCTGAAGGGTCACGATCAGGGGCCACACGGCCACAATGCAGATCCAGCCCATCAGGAGGTAGAGTGAGGTCGAAAGCCATCTGGGAGCCTCCATCCAGAAAATTTTAATCAAGATCCCCATCAGGGCGAAGGTCCAGACACAAACCAGAATAGCGTTCCCCCAAGGGCCTTTCAGGGGAATCAGGCACACCGGCGTGTAGGTGGCCGCAATAATGAAGAAAATCATCATGTGATCCACGCGCCGCATGAAGGCCACGCCCTTTTCCTTCAAGGGAAGCCAGTGATAAAGGGTGCTGGCCAGATAGATCATGATCATTCCGGCTCCGAATATGGAAAACGAAACCATATGGAGGATTTTAACCGGAGAGCTGGCCTTGAGGATCAAAAAAACAGTGCCGATCACGGCCAGGATAAAACCGATGAAATGGGTTAGGCCGCTAATGGGCTCTCGTAAATGACGAATCATGGGCGATGAAATCGCACAGAAATGCAAATGCGTCAACATCAATAATATTTTCCATGGTATTGCAAAACCAAAAAAAATGCATTAAGGTGAGCGCCACACCCTGTCGAACCACGGCAGGGTGCTTTTTTTTGCATAAACGTAACACCATCTTAAAAGAACAGGGGGAAAAAGAATGACCGATATTTCAAAAATCACGCTATACAGCGGCGGTCTCAAGGGAGCCGAGGCGGAATTCGGCAAACTGGCCGAAGCCTGGAACATCAATGAAGTGACCTTTTCTTATGAAGGGCACCTTCCCGAACGCAGCCGTGGCATGCGGATACTGACCCAGGAAGATATGAAAAAAGGCGACGTGAGCATGGAAATCATATCCCAGCGGATGAAGCGCACCTACTCCCGGCTGGAAAAAATCAGAAAGGTCATCCAGTCCATTTTCCATATTGTCAATGGCGGGTACCAGGTCTTTGCGGTGGGTTGGATACAGGAAGACAACACCGTCAAGGGGGGAACCGGCTGGGGCGTCGAATTGGCCAAACTTTTTAACCGTCCGCTGAGCATTTATGACCAGGAGCGGAAAGGGTGGTTTTCCTGGCAGGAGAACAAATGGGTTCCAGATACACCGGTGATCACCTCGGAAACGTTTGCTGGCACAGGCACCCGTAACCTTTCCGATGACGGTCGCAAGGCACTGATGGATCTTTTTATCCGTTCCTTTGGCCCTGCCGGGGGAAAATAGCGGCGGACGATGAAAACCCCGTAGAGATGGCCCGTAACAGCCGTTCTTGCACGGGCCGTTATCTGAAACCGCTCCTATCATGAAGCGGAAAAAAGCAAAGCCAAAGATTTTCTGGACAGGATCTATTCCCGTCCCCATGAGATCTTCAAAAAAACATTCACCTATTTTTCGGAGCGTGGATTTTGGAGGATGACACAAAAAAAAACAGCACCCCGTGTGACACGAAAATCAGAGAGATGGAGATTGACGATCTGGCCCCTGTTTTCCATTTGGGGGAAGAGTTGTTTGATTCAGATATCCTGCCATCTTTATACAGAACCTGGGATGAATACGAGGTTATCGATTTTTTTAACACCAATCCCGAATTCTGCCTGGTGGCGGAACACAAGGGGAAAGTCGCCGGGTTTGTCATTGGCAACATCATTGAAAAAAATAACTCCCCCTGGAAATACGGATATCTTGTCTGGATGGGAGTGGCCCCCGAAGCAAAACGGCTGGGTTTGGGAATCAAACTATTTAAACAATTCAAGTCTCTCATGAAAAAAAACGGCGTCCGCATGCTGATTGTAGATACAGACGCCGAGAATATCGGAGCGATCACCTTTTTCCAGAAGATGGGGTTCTCGAATCCGAAAAGCCATGTTTATATGTCCTCAAATCTTTCGAGGACCCGGAAGCGGAGTTCATCGAAAACCTTAGAAAACGGCGTCAAACCAGCCAGCCTGAAAAAAAAACCAGGAAGATCAAAACCAGAAGGAAATGGTGGCTCCAAGAAGAAAAGGAGCGCCTCCTCCCAGGGTAAAAATACCTGAAATGAAACCCTCCACCAGCATAAACAAAAACAGGTTGCATAAGCTTCTGACCAGTCTCATCGATATTTACAGCCCCACCGGGAAAGAGGTGGAGGCGCTGAAATATATCGAGAATTACCTGAAAAGAGCAGGCTTTGTTCTCGAACGGCAGAAGGTTGACGAAGAGAGATACAACCTGATTCTCCATTCCGATCTGAAAAGTCCGCAATGCGTCTTTATAGGGCATATCGATACGGTCTTTGCCTACGACTACGATCATTACGAACATCAGATCGAAGGGGATGAAATTTTCGGTCTGGGATCATCCGACATGAAAGGCGGATGCGCCGCGATGATCGAAGCTTTTGTATCGCTGAAGGAAAATGGTGTGGATCATATTCCCGCGACGCTCGCCATCGTGGTGGGAGAAGAAGAAACCAATGACGGCGCGATCATGTTTTCAAAGGATCATCATTTCCCTTGGGCGATTATCGGGGAGCCGACCGCTCTTGTTCCCTGTTTGAGTCACTACAGCTATCTTGAAACCAAGTTGACCACCTTGGGAAAACGGATGCACGCATCCGTCGCCGACCGGAAAGATAACCCCGTGCAGGCCATGCTTTCTCTTCTCACGGATGTGATCGAATTCCTTAATATCAATCGGCCTGAAGTCGTTTACAACATCCGGGATGTCAGCAGCGCCCACTGCGGGTTTGCGGTGCCTGGAGGCTGTGACGCATTCCTGGATCTTCATTTCCACCCGGATTTATCCGCTGAAATAGTGACCACCGAACTGGAAGAGGTTTACAACCAATTCAAGCAAAAGCATCCATCGGTCAATGGAGAGATGACCTTTCTGACCATCCACTCAGGTTATCAGTTGCCCGATAAAGGGAAACTGCCCGAAATAGTGAAACACATCTATCAGGCTCGGGGTCTTCCCTGGAAACCCGGCGATTTCCCCAGTCATTCGGACGCCAATTTTTTATGGGCCGCAGGGATCAAGACCATTCTCTTGGGACCGGGGACCATTGAAAAAGCCCACACAGAGGATGAATCGGTCTTTTTCTCGCAGGTGCGCAGCGCCGCCGAGATATACCTGGAAATATTGTGTGCATGGGGCCGGACCACGCTAACAGGTCTGTCCCCATGATTCGGGGCATACCCTGTATTAACCGGCGGGGAACTCAAGATCGAACCCACCCTGAATGATAAAATCCCGAAGTAGATTGGACGTTTTAATGTTTACTTTGGCTGGTGGAAGCGCCTTGCCTTCCATGGCTTCAAAGTAGACTTTTGCCTTTTGCTTGTCCACAGTGGCTTTCAGATCATCAAAGCGGCCGTATTCGTTGATGTTTGCCGCCGTGATATTTGTATTCATCAGGGCTGAAAGTTTGGTTTTATCCAATCCGAACAGGTGAGCGATAGCGTCCATCTCGCGATTTTTAGCCTTCGACTGGTATTCGGTGATGTATTCTTTAAACGGGCGGGTGGAATCGATCACCACGTCTCCCCTTTGGATGTCGTGCAGGAATATATCGGCAATCTTTTGCTCTTCCTGTGTCAACGTTGCAAACGACCGATGCAGTTCGGCTAGTGTGGCGTTGATCGCTTCGGCATCACCGCCCTGGAGCGTTTTTAGATATTTCTCGAACCTTGAATTCATGTAATCCGCATCGATTTTATCCGTGTCGATCTCGGTCAGATGGCCGTCAATGTCGAATGGAATATCTCCACCACCACCTCCGCCACCCCCTGCGCCTGATGCGAGCTCTTTATAGCGGAGGGCCAGCGTCAGATACTGCTCGTGGGTAATGCGCAGCTCCACTATGGTTTTTTCCGAGCCCTTTTCAAACGGATACGCCAATGTGTCCCATTTGAAGCCCTGGATTCTGGCCGCTTCCAGAACGGTATTGAATGCCCTGAACAGCTTTGCAAACTCCCCACGCTCGGTCAGGTCATCGGGGAGTTTCCTGAAATCTTCGATTCCTGCCGTATCGAACAGTGTTTTGATCTCATCAAACACCGCATTCATCCGGTTCAGGTTGCTTTCGAGCCGGTCTACAAAGAGCCCTATGGGTTTATCCCCTGAGTAGAGTTTCACCGCTCTATGGATATGCGCTTCCATGGTGTGCGGCTTGCGGTAATAGCGGATCGTTCCGAAGGGTTTATCCGGGCCAAACAGGCGGTTCGTTCGCGAGAAGGCCTGAATGATGTTTTCATATTTCAGGACTTTGTCCAGATACAGGGTGTTCACCCACTTCGAGTCAAAGCCGGTCAGCATCTGATGAACGACAATCAGCAGATCCAGCTGCTTTTCCGGCGTGGTTTCAACGCGCTGGTAAGGCTTTTTATGGGCCAGCCGAGCCGCCACATCCTTTTTAAACTTTGCGTGAGCTGCCAGATCGAAATGCTGGTCGTAGACTTTATTGTAGTCTTCGAGGATTTCCACGAGGCCTTTCGTTTTAAACATTGAATTGCCCTCATTGTCTTCATTGGGGTCAAACAGCGCCGTGATTTTCAGAGTCGGGCATTTCTTTTTGATCAGGCGGTAGTATAAAATCGCCTCCGGGATACTGCTGGTGGCGAAAATAGCGTGAAACTTATTGCCCTGGCTCAAGGTGATCCAGTTATCGCTGATATCCTCGACCACCATGTTCCGATGCTCATCGCGGTCGTACTGGCTGGACGGCAGTTCGTCCTCGATGCCCTTCACCCAGGTGCCCGACGCATCCCGCTCGCCAGCCATCTTCACATCGTTCATAAACCGGTTGAACACTTTTTTCTTTTTAGGATCGGCAAAGGCCTCGGCTTCCGTTGCCGCCTTCGCTTTTTCCAGCGCGACGGCCTTGCGCAGATCCCGGTCACGATAGGTCATCACCTTGTACGGATCAAAGCCCAGAACATTTTTATCCCGAATCCCGTCGGCAATGCTGTAGCGATGCAGTTCATCGCCGAACACATCGGCCGTGGTATTTTCCTTGCGCTGATTTTCTTCGTGAATCGGCGTGCCGCTGAAACCGAAAAAGATCGCGCCGGGAAAGTTTGTTTTGATGTTCTCAAGCATTTCGCCTAAAGTGGAACGGTGGCACTCATCGACAATAAAGACCATCCGCTTGACATTGATGCGCGAAAGGTCGTGTGCAATCATTCCGCCTTCCTCGTCCTTGATGTTGCTCATCTTCTGGATCGAGGTGACGATTAAGGTATTGGCAGGATCGCTGCTGGTCAGCTTGCTCACCAACACCCCCGTATTTTCGGTGGCCTGCACCGTTTCGTTATCCTCGGCAAAGCCCTGATACTCGCGCAGCGACTGGGTGCCCAGTTCGATCCGGTCCATCAGGAAAACAACCTTGTCCGCATCTTTTGAGTTGGCGATCAGTTGAGCCGACTTAAAGCTGGTCATGGTTTTGCCCGATCCCGTGGTATGCCAGATATAGCCGCCGAGCCGGTCCGGGTTCTTCCAGTCGGTTCTGGCCACCTTGTCGGAAATCGCGTGGGCGGCGTAATACTGATAGCTTCGCATCACCTTGAGAACCCCGTCCGA
>JAGVHJ010000140.1 GCA_020056645.1 Desulfobacterales bacterium | reverse complement strand
ATCTCATTGATGCGTGTCCCTTTGAAAAACGGTTCCACATTATTTTTTGCAGAAACGTAATGATCTATTTTCAGAAAGCCATGCAGGAACAGCTGGTTCAGAATTATTTCAGAGCGTTAAAGGAAGGCGGATACCTCTTTATCGGTCACTCTGAGACCTTGATGGGAAAAGATCATTCATTCAATTATATCATGCCCACGATTTATCAGAAGCCCTATAACAGAACTGATTGACGCCATGAAAAACGAGATTGAAAAGATAAAGCGCGATATCGATGAAATGGTCCGGTTGGTGAAGGATTTGGATGTGGAGGATATCCCGGTTCTGGGAGAGCTCTTAAACATCCTGTCCGGCATGGAAGGAAACGAGTTGAATGGCTCGGATATTCCTTTTAAACGGCTTATTTCAGCCATCAAAACCTACATGGGCAAACTCATACTCGAAGAGGAAAAGGATCCGGGGCCCGTGATCCGGGGGACCGAACTGCTTCGGGGAATGGTCCTCTCCGCCGATTCGGGGAGCGATCTCTCCATTGACATGGCCGATATCATGGCATCCCTTGGGGTGAAGGATTTTTCCACCTCCATGGTGTTGGGTCCGCCGGAAGAGGCGTCCAAGGAGGCGGATGTCGATCAGGAGATTCCCACCCATGTCTCGTTTGATAAGGAAGATGTGGCGATTTTAAAAGATTTTATCGCGGAATCCCGTGAAAATCTGGAGAGCATCGAGATCCGGCTGATCGATCTTGAGCAGAACCCACGGGACAAGGATATCATCAATGCGATATTCAGGCCCTTTCATACCATCAAAGGGGTTTCGGGATTTCTCGATCTGAAGCGGATCAATATCCTCGCCCATAAAACCGAAAACCTCCTCGATAGCGCCAGAACCGGTGACATCGTCATCAACGATATGGTGACGGATGTGGTTCTGGAGTCAGTGGATTCAATGGGTAAGATGTTGAACAGCATCGACGCCGCCATCCAATCAGAGCAATTCTCCTTTGAGGAGATGCTGGATATCCATCCCCTCCTTGGGAGAATCGATCGGGCATTGATTCAGGCCAGCGAAACCAAAGGCAAGCCCCTGGGGGAAATCCTGATAGAAGCTGGCACCCTGGATGCGGAAAACCTTGAAAACGCCTTAACCATCCAGAAAACAACTCCCCAGAAGAAGCTGGGGGAGATTTTGATCAATGAAAACATCGTTGAAAGCCGGAGTGTCATTTCAGCCATCCGCCAGCAGAAGGCGACCCAACAGGGAGCGCAGCAGGTAAAGGTTGACACGGGAAAGCTGGATAACCTGGTCGATCTGACCGGAGAGCTGGTCATCGCCCAGGCCATGGTCCGGCAGAATCTTCAACGGATCGCTGCCCAGGATCAAAAATTCTATCAGAACATGAACCAGCTGGGTCAGATTGTCTCTTCCCTGCAGAAGACGGCCATGTCCATGCGGATGATTCCCATCGGCAGCACCTTCCAAAGAATGGTGCGGCTGGTGCGGGACCTGTCGAAAAACGCGGGAAAGCTGATCGACCTTACCATGACCGGAGAGGAGACGGAGATCGACCGGAATGTGGTGGACGCTCTTTACGAACCCATGGTGCATATGATCAGAAATTCCGTCGATCATGGTATGGAGCCGCCCGATGAGAGAGAAAAAAAAGGGAAATCCAGGGCCGGCCTTATTCATCTCAGGGCCTATCACAAGGGTGGAAATATCGTCATTGAAATAGAGGATAACGGCAAGGGGCTTAACAAGGACAGGATTCTTGAAAAAGCCCTGGCCCAAGGATTGATCGATAGGAACGATGTCCTTTCAGACGCTGAGATTTTCGAACTGATCATGCGGCCGGGGTTTTCCACCGCGGAAAAAGTAACCGACATCTCCGGCAGGGGGGTCGGGATGGATGTGGTGAAGAAGACCATCGAGGGGTTGAGAGGACGCGTCGAGATCCAGTCTGAAGAGGGGCAGGGGACCACCTTTATCATTTCGCTTCCGCTCACCCTTGCCATTATAGAAGGCATGCTGGTGCGGGTCGGAAATGAGCGGTACATCGTGCCCACGCTGGCCATTCTGGAATCGTTCAGGCCCAGCCTGGAAGACTATTTTACCGTTGAGGGAAGAGGGGAGATGACCAAATTCCGAGATTCTCTGGTTCCCCTTCTCCGGCTCGACCGGATTTTCAATATCTCTATGACCGCCGCCCATCCCTGGGAGGGCATTATCGTGGTCGTGGAAAACAAGTATGAGAAAAAAGGACTTTTGATCGATGAGCTGCTTGGAAAGGACGCCTTCGTGATCAAGAGCCTTGGAGAATCACTGAAGGGGATAAAGGGACTGGCCGGGGGATCGATATTGGGGGATGGCCGGATCGGCCTGATTCTCGATGTGGAGGGGTTGTTCAAGGTGTGCGATGAAAATGGGTGAGACATGACCATAGCGATAGGCAGGGATGTCAAATGAACCTGATTGTGGGTGTTTCGGACATGAAAGTAAGTCGTGATCCGGATAAGGTGCTGGTGACCTATTCTTTGGGATCGTGTATTGGTGTCGTGATCTATGACCCTTTCGCCAAGGTGGGTGGCATGCTTCACTACATGCTTCCAGAATCGGAGATCGATCCTGAAAAAGCGGAGAAAAACCCGTTCATGTTCGCCGACCGGGGAATACCGCTTCTTTTCAAGGCCGCATACGCCCAAGGGGCTAAAAAACAGCATATGGACGTATACATATTCGGCGGCTCCCAGATCCTCGACCAGAAGGGATTTTTTAATATCGGAAAGAGAAACTACACGGCTCTTAGAAAAATATTCTTCAAAAACAACGTGATTATCAAGTATGAAGATGTGGGGGGAAATTCCAACCGGACGGTCAGGCTCGAAATCAAGACCGGCTATGTGCATGTAAAAACCTCAGGGGGTGAAGAGGTGCGGGTATGAAGGCCATCAACGAACT
>JAGVHJ010000193.1 GCA_020056645.1 Desulfobacterales bacterium | reverse complement strand
CTCCTGTTGAACGTGCTCTCAAGACTCGTGGATGCGGGCAACACGGTCATCGTGATCGAGCACAACCTTGATGTGATCAAGACCGCGGATTGGATCATCGACCTAGGGCCGGACGGTGGAAAAAACGGGGGAAGAATCGTGGCCCAGGGGGCCCCCGAGGCGGTCTCTCAAATCCGGGAAAGCTATACGGGTCAATTTTTAAAGCATGCGTTAAAAAAAGCAGATAATTCAACACCCTCTCAAAGGGGAAAGATCGATGGCGGAAAAACCCACAATCAGAGAACTGGAAGAAAGAATCAAGGCCCTTGAAAGCGATCTCGACGGTTATGAAGAGTTAAAAAATCAGCTTAAGCAGAGCCTCTCGCTCAACAACGCCCTCTTCAACCGGGTCAGGGATTGCGTCTATATTTGCGACAAGGTGGGCAACTTTCTCGATGCAAACGATACGGCCCTGAAATTAATGGGCTATGCAAGAGAAGATATCCAAAAACTCAACTTCGCCGATATTGTTCACCCGCGGGATCTGCCTTTTGTCTATGAGCGGACCATAGAGATTCTAGAAAAGGGGTACCAGGATAAGCAGATCGAGCTGGAGCTGATCCGGAAGGATGGCGCCACGGTTATGGTGGAAACCATCAGTTCCATCATGTTCATCGACGGTGAGTCAGCCGCAATCATGGGGATCGCACGGGACATCACGGTTCGAAAGGCCGCTGAAACCGTGGTGCTGGAAGGAGAAGAGCGGTTCCGGTTCTTTTCCGAGCAATCCCTCATGGCCATCGCCATTTTTCAGAACAATCGGCTCATCTACATCAACCGGGTTTTTACGGACATCTCCGGATATGCCATGGAAGAGATGATTCAGTGGCCTTATCCGGAAATCCTCCATCTGGTCCATCCGGAGGACCGGGAGTTCGTGATGTGGCAGGAAAAAATCAAAAGTGAAAAAAAACCCGGATGGACAGCCCACTACTCCTGTAGAATCATCACCAAAAGCGGGGCCATCCGGTGGATCGATCAATATTCCAAATATATTTCTTTAAACGGCGAGATGGCCACCTTTCTGACGGCGGTGGATATCACGGCCCGGATAGAGGCTGAAAAGGCCCTGAAAGAGACGGAGGCGTTTCACCGGCTGGTGACCGAATACGCCGCCGACATCATCTGGATCAGAGAAACCGATGAAACATTCAAGATCGGCCCCATCACTTTTATCAGTCCTTCGGTTGAGCGGATCAGGGGATATAGCGTGGAAGAGGCCAAGACATTGACAATGGAGGAAAACATGCCGCCCTCATCCATAAAGGTGTTCCACAAGGTCCTCCAGGAAGAAAAAGAGCGGGAGTACTATCACAAGACCGATTTCAACAGGACCCGCACCGTGGAGGTGGAGCTTGTCAGCAAGGACGGCTCCCTGAAGTGGTTTGAAATCACCATGCGGATCATTCGCGACGCCTCTGGCAAGCCCATCCATTTTTTGGGTATTTCAAGGGACATCCATGAACGCCGGGAGCTTCAGCAGCAGGCACTGGAATCGGCCAAAATGGCGGCCCTGGGAGGGCTCGTGGCCGGTGTGGCCCATGAGATCAACACCCCCATCGGCGTCAGCATTACCGCCTCCACCTATTTAAACGACATGGTGAGGCGATTCGATTCCCTTAAAACAATCGGCCAGACCGATCCGGAAAAGTTGAAGGCCATTTTCCGGAAGATAGAAGAGACCAGCGGAATCATTCACCGGAACCTCAAACATGCCGTTGAAATCATTTCGAGCTTCAAGCAGGTGGCGGTGGATCAGTCCACGGAGGGATGGCGTCTGTTTCATGTGAAGAAAACCATCGATGATATTCTCGTCAACCTGGAGCCCCGGCTGAAGAGGACTCGTCATAAAATCACCATCACCTGCGGCGAGAAACTGACCCTCTATTCGTCTCCTGGGACCTTTTTTCAAATAATCAGCAATCTGGTGATGAATTCATTGATCCATGGGTTCGCAGATATGGAGTCCGGTCATATCCTGATGGAAATCAAGGAACAGGAGAAAGAGATACTGTTTTTATACAGCGACGACGGGGCCGGCATGGAGCCCCAGGTTCAGGAACGAATATTCGAACCCTTCTTCACCACAAAAAGGGGGCAGGGAGGCACGGGGTTGGGGCTCCACATCGTCTATAACCTGGTGACCCAGACCCTGGGCGGCGCCATTAAATGTAAGAGCACCCCAGGCAAAGGCTCCGATTTCCTTATCGCCATTCCCCGGATGGATATCTCGATCTGAGGATTATTTTGGATCAGGGAGAGAGGGGTGGGCCACCTGGCGGGTCATGGCCTCGATGCTCTCCCGGAACTCCTGGTAGCTGGCATCGGAAAGATCGCCGGTCAGTATCCACTCCAGGGCGTAATAGACGCCCAGGTAGTCGTAGGTGAATATTCCGTATGTTTCCCTCAGGGTATCGATGCTCTTCCGGCACATGAAGGCGACGCAGATGGGACTTTTGTGGGTTTTCAACACACATCCCTGGGGACCGTGATATTCGCAGGGAGAAACCGGATCGGCGGGAATCGCCTGCTCTTCGGGTTTTCCGAATCGGATCTCCCGTTCCTGTCTCAAGCGGTCATAGGCTGGATGGTCCAGATCGCAAATCACATGGTACCGGTTTTTACAACAGGCGGCGACTGGCTTGCCCCCGCTTTTTTCAAGGAAACCGGGAATGCATGTTTTCAAACAGTAATCGAACGCCCTGAAAAACTCGTTTAGAAGCGTTTCCGTTTCAAGGTATCTTACAAGATTTTTTTCGGCCGCCATCACTCCGCATCCAACTGCTCGATAGCCTGATCGATCTTTTCCTGGGGACGCCTTTCCGGCACAAACTCGTGAAAGAGCTTTCCCTCGTTCCATTCCGTCGATACATACAATTTGCAGAAACAGCTTCCGAACTCTTCCACATCGGGAGCCCGGTATTCACAGGGGCAGATGATATCCTGATCATACTTCTGTTCGCCGCAGGCGATACGGCAGGGACAGCACATATACCCGTAACGCTCCTTGTTTTTGAGGAGTGCGGAGAGCAGGTCGAACACCACCTCCCGATCTTTGTTAAAATAGAAGCCCTTTTTTTCCTGAATTGTTTTAAGTTTCTCGTAAAATGTTTCGACATCCATACACTTTTCTCCT
>JAGVHJ010000175.1 GCA_020056645.1 Desulfobacterales bacterium | reverse complement strand
TGAATGATAAAGGAGTAGACAATGAATGGGTTGATGATCAGATGGCTTGTCTTGACCTGTGCGATTCTCGTAACATCCTATCTGTTTGACGGGATTCATGCGGATGGCTTTTTCCCCGCTTTTTTTGCCGCGGCCATGCTCGGTATCTTGAATGCGGTTTTACGGCCCCTGCTTTTCATTATCACGCTTCCCATCAATATCTTGAGTCTGGGCTTTTTTACCTTTGTCATTAACGCCCTGATGTTGAAAATGGCTGGGTTGATCGAAGGCTTTGCGGTCGATGGTTTCTGGACCGCTGTGTTTGGATCGATCACCATCAGCATCGTGAGTTTTTTTCTCAATGCGTTCGTCAGTGACAAGGGCAAGGTCGACTATATCGATCTTAGAAAAACAGGAAGAAATCGTTGGGAGTAGGGGCGGTCACACGCGTTGACCTCCTTACGGAACTCGCTCTAAATATAAAAAACCTCCCCCCCCAAGGGGAGTCAAGGGCCAGAGGGATGCAATCCCGGTCAAGCCCTTGATAACGCCTTGGATGGCATGTAAAAAGAGGCAACTCTCTATCAACCCCAAAAAAAATAGAGCCTGGTGTTTCAATGAACAACAGGCGTTTTTCTCTGGTTGTTAATTCAGCGCGTCTTTTAAGGCCTTGCCGGGGATGAACTTGGGGGTATTTCGAGCCGCAATCTTAATTTCCAGACCCGTTTGAGGATTTCTTCCCTTTCTGGCGTCCTTATGAACGGACTTGAAGGTGCCGAACCCAACCAGGGTTACACTCTCATCGTTCTTAAGGGCGGCTGTAATGGCTTCAATGACGCAATCAACAGCGGCCTGGGCGTCTTTTTTTGTGCTGACAACTTTTGCGACTTCATTGACAAGATCACCTTTGTTCATAAGTGTCTCCTCTCTCTAAATGGGTTTGTAATGCCTGGTGGATGGCACCAGGGTTTGCGTTGGGGCCTTTCATTAGAAAACGCGAGCATTGTTCAATTTCCGAATCATCTCACGGTTTTTCAAAAATAAGTGTTGAATGCCATTTGTCTCAAACGACGCCATGTTTCATCTTTGGATCGTCCATTTTTCCTGATAGGAATGCATCGGAACCAGCAGCATTTAGCAGGAAAAAAGAAAATGGTGATCGATTGAGTTGACGAAAAAAGGAGTCCTTTGTTTCGTATCGATTCAGTGTCTTTATAATTATTTGGGTTTTTGGTCTGAGAATAGATGGACCAAAAGACGGCGTTCATACAACCCTGCCAACCCTTTGACGCTACACAACCTACTTTTTCTTAACGCCTGTGTCAAGCAATTAATCCCAGCCTATTTAAGAAAAAAGATCCGGTGAGTCGTTTATTTCACGATTTTTTAAAAGGTTAATCGGGCATGACCGATGGAGCGATGGAAACACCGATAAACCCGCCCTGAATATCAAAACTAAGAGGCTCCCCATTCCGGAAGACCGTCATCGTGACGCTCTCCTTGTCCGCCTTATTCTGTACTTCCCGGATCAGCATATCCGGCGATTCGATTCTAACCCCATCATATACATGAATGATATCCCCCTCACGCACTCCTGCCTTCTCCGCTTGGGATGTGTTTATCACATTCATCACCTTCACCGCGGAAGGCCGCTTAACCATTTCTTCTTCATTTTCCTCTGTGGGCCTATCCCCCTCCTCTCTATCCGACAGCTCCGTGAGGGGTCGTTTCATGATTTCGGTTATGATCGGGCTCTTGAAGAACCGTCCGGGAACGTTTCCCTCCATGTCCATGGAGGGAGCTTCGTTGGTGGAGGGGGCATTGGCATCCGCCAAGAAATCGAAATCGTTTTCCTGTTTTTCCGATTCCTTGACAACCGAAACCCGGTAGAGGGTTTCTCCCCTGTATTCAAAGGCGTAGCTCGTTTCTCCCAGGCGTTTTAAAAGGGATTTTAAGGCATGTTCCGCAGAGGTGTTGTTCATTCTGAAGGAGAACCGCTCTTTTTTCCGGGTTTCGAGACCTTCTATCCGGATGCCCGATCGCTCCCAGACCTGGGTGATGAAATCCCCGATGGTCGCATTGACCATGACGATGCTCATCTTGTTTTGACGTACCTGGATCTCAATGATCGGTTCACTGGGGGCTGCGGAGAGTGTCGGACAGAGAGGTCCGAATCCTCCATGGAAGAGCCAGATGGCCATAATCAGGCGTCCCAGTCGCTTCAGGGCATGGAAGGTCTGGGGATAGCGGCCTATCCTAATCGCCATTGACCCGGTCTCTCAATTTTCTCGAACATCTGAAGGTGGCGACCCGGCGCTCCGGCAAAACGATCTCCGAGTGGGTCGCTGGATTTCTTCCTTTTCGTTTTTTTTTCTCTTTGACACAGAATTTGCCGAAACCGCTTATCAAAACATCCTCGCCGTTTTCAAGGGTCTGTTTGATGATTTCAAGAAGCGTCTCCAGAGCTTCTGCCGCCTCTTTTTGAGAATAACCCAGGTAGTCCTGAATTCTCGTGGCGATCTCCGTTTTTGTAAGTGACATGGGGGGGATGCTCCGTCAGTAGTGCTCAGTTAATGCCGGAAAAAAAGACCATGGTTGAAACCCATTATTATTAAGGGACGGCCACCCCATGGCTTTCCGGCTATAATGGATAACCGTTTTGATTGAATCGGCTGAAATTAGACATGAAAAAAATATAAGTCAAGTATTTTAGGCATTTAATAATCGAATAATTGATTTTTTAATCAATATCGGTATGGTAGGTGTTTTTAAAACGGAAACACGCTCAAGAAAGGCTTCGATGATTTGAAGAACGAAATAACCCACTCCTTAAAACCCATCCTCTATATGGCGCCGATTATGGGATACACCACACGCCTTTTCAGAAACCTATATCATGCCCATTTCGGAGGCTTTGACCTGGCCATTGCCCCCTTTATCGTCGCCGTTGGCGATCAGAAGATCCATCCCAAACATCTGAGGGATGTGATGCCGGAAAATGGTCACGGACTCCAACTCATTCCCCAGATTTTAAGTAACGATCCGGCCGGTTTTATTCTCCTTGCAAAAGAGTTGCACACCCTGGGGTATGATACGGTGAACTGGAACCTGGGCTGCCCGTTTCCCATGGTCGCGAAAAAGAAACGGGGGTCGGGGCTCTTGCCATTTCCTGACCGTATTCAGGCCATGCTGGATCAGGTTGTGCCGCGTATTCCCAACCGGTTGTCCATTAAGACGCGGATTGGAAGAAAGGCGCCCGATGAGATCGATGCGCTTCTTCCTCTCTTCAACCAGTATCCCCTGACCGAACTCATTATCCATCCGAGAACCGGCCTCCAGATGTATGAAGGATCAGTCGATCTGGAGATTTTTGCGCGGTGTATCGACCGCTCCGACCATCCCTTGGTCTATAATGGAGATATCGTTAATTATCAGGTTTTCGAGACCTTAAAGTCCCGATTTCCCGTGATAAACAGGTGGATGATCGGCAGGGGTGCGATCGCCGATCCATTTCTGGCCCCCATGATCCGGGATGGGGAAGATGCGCCATGCGATCGTGTCAACCGTTTTAGAGGGTTTCACGACGCCTTGGTGGCGGAGTTGGCGGGGACTCTATGCGGCCCTGGCCATCTGCTCGATAAGATGAAAGGGTACTGGACCTTTTTTTGCAGATCATTCACAGAGGGAGCCCGATTTTTCAAGACGATCAAAAAGCTTAATCAGATGGATGCTTTTAGAAAAGAGGTGGATCATTTTTTTGATCAGGAGGCCAAGTGGATCAATACCATCTCTTCCTCCAGATCATGAAAGCGTTTCCACGGGTGAATCGCCTTCATGGGTGAACTTTTCCAGTTCCGCCGTCAGGAGAGAGGAAATCTCTTCGTTCGTGTCGAGAGAGAGCGCATTGGTCAGGAGGCTCTCCATATCGCTTTTCCGGAGCTGTCGGATGAAGTGTTTCACCTGGGGAATGGCTGTCGCGCTCATGCTAAGGCATGACGCGCCCATGCCAACGAAGAGGGCCACACAGTTGGGGTCGGTTGCTGCTTCGCCGCATATGCACACGGGTTTTTGCCGTTTCCGGCAGATTTCAATAATGTGCCTCACCGAGTGGATCACCGCCGGGTGAAGGGGGTGATAGAGGTGGGCGACCTTCTCATTGTTTCTGTCCACCGCGAGAAGGTATTGCACCAGGTCGTTTGTGCCGATACTCACGAAATCCGCATGGTTGAGAAGTTTGTCCAGGATGAGCGCCGCTGCGGGAACCTCCACCATGACGCCGGTCTGTATCGTTTCGTCAAAGGGGATGGCCGCCTCCCTGAGACCTCTCTTTTCCT
>JAGVHJ010000153.1 GCA_020056645.1 Desulfobacterales bacterium | reverse complement strand
TTTGCCTGCAAAAGTCTTGATATTCTTTTTAGGTATTCTTTTGCTTCCTCCCCTTGCGGGAATAATTGCTGTAATCCGCATCTTTATCGAATGATGTCCTGTAATTCTTCTACGGTGAGCCATTTCAGATTATTGAGAGAATTATACTCAAAATCCTCCTTGACCGGTTGACCGCCATTGTTCGTGAACCGCCTTTGAAAAAATTTAAACGCTGGCTTGATGATATAATAATCATCGAATTCAATCGTATCCCTGGCGCAATCTCCAGGTATCATCACCTCATGGAGCTTTTCACCCGCCCGAATGCCGACGATTTCTATTTCACATTCCGGGCATATGGCCCTGGCCAGATCAATAATTCTCATGCTTGGGATCTTGGGGACGAAGATTTCTCCTCCCACCATTCTTTCCAAAGAGTGTAAGACAAAATCGACCCCCTGTTCCAGGGTGATCCAGAATCGTGTCATCCTGGGATCCGTTACCGGCAAAACACCTGTTTTTTTTCTCTGTTGAAAAAACGGAATGACGCTTCCACGACTGCCCAACACATTTCCATACCTCACCACCGAAAAAATGGTGTGATCTTCGCCAACATATGAATTGCCCGAAACAAATAGCTTATCCGCACAGAGCTTGGTCGCGCCATATAAGTTAACTGGGTTTGCGGCCTTATCCGTACTCAAGGCGATCACCTTCTTAACCTTTTGATCAATCGCGACATTGATGACATTCTGAGACCCAATCACGTTGGTTTGGATGGCTTCAAAAGGGTTGTATTCCGCCGCGGGCACATGTTTTAACGCTGCGGCATGAATCACATAATCTACGTTATGAAACGCCCTGTCAAGTCGCTCCTTATCCCGGATATCTCCGATAAAAAACCGCAGATTTTCGGAAAATTTTTTTGAAGAGAACTCCTGGGCCATCTCATATTGCTTCATCTCATCGCGGCTGAAGATGATAACCTTTTTCGGCCTGTAGCGTTCAAGAATGACTTCCGCGCATTTTTTACCAAACGATCCCGTTCCACCAGTGATGAGTATAACCTTGTCATTGAGCACTTATTTTATTTCCTTTATTTTATAACATCTCTGAATTTTTAACTTTTATTTAATAGTATCCGTATACTTATTCACATGCGCACAGAACTTCCCTGATCACCGTCGACACCATGTCATCTGTCATGGACGGAAATATGGGGAGGGACAACAGCTTCTCATAAACTCTTTCCACCGCCTCACATCTATTCTCTGATGAATTAAACTTCTCTTCATAATAGGGATGCCGATAAACGGGGAGATAATGTACATTTACGCCGATTCCCTTTTCTCGGAGCTTTCGAAATATTACCGTTCTGTCCCTCTCCACAAGCTTGATGACATACAAGTGCCAGGCATGACGGGAATCAGGGTTCACCTTTAATGATTGAATGACTGAGGAAGCAAAAAATGCATCCTGATACCGATGGGCGATTTCTCTCCGTTTCTTGATGAAAAAAGGGAGTTTTTGAAGTTGCGACACCCCCAGGGCGGAGTGGATATCCGATAGCCGGTAATTATATCCGATATCGGTCATTTCATACAAGAAGGTAGCTTCTTTTTCACGGGTCCTGAAATCGCTGGTGATGCCATGGTTGCGAAATTGCCGCATCCGGTTCGCGTAAATTTCATTATCGGTGGTGATCATGCCCCCTTCACCGGTCGTAATGTGCTTGACAGGGTGAAAACTGAAAACCGTGAGGTCGGCAATGGAACCGACTCTCTTGCCTTTATATTCCGCGCCTAGGGCATGACATCCATCCGCGATCAGTATCAGGTTGTGCTTTTTTGCCAGCTTCTGAAGCCTTTGATAGTCACATGGCTGGCCAGCGTAATCGACAGCGATGATCGCCTTGGTCTTACTCGTTATTTTTTTTTCTATTTTTTCTGGATCAATCAGAAGCGTATCTTCTTCAACGTCTGAAAAGATTGGGGTTCCCCCCTGGTAGATAACCGCATTTGCGGTTGCCGCAAAGGTCATTGGCGGAAGAATCACTTCATCGCCGGGTCCAACACCAATGGCGTACATGGCGCAATGAAGAGCAGCGGTTCCGTTGCATACGGCAACGGCATATCTTGACCCAACAAGATTCAAAACGCCATCCTCAAACACCTGGACCATGGGGCCGGTGGTCAGCCAGTCCGATTTCAGAACCTCTACTACCGCGCGGATATCGTTTTCATCGATGCATTGCTTGCCGTATGGGATCATGGAGTTTCGGTTTTCTTCCTCGTTATCTGGAGGCGACGCCAAGGTCACCTGAAACGGATCTTAATAATGCCAGAACGATATGGTGTAACCTGAATTCTTCAGGCCAATCTCTTAACATAGCTCCGCTCTCTGGATCACACTGGAAAATCAACATAAAACTATTGAAATTATTTACTTTTTTTTACATCAAAACCAGACAATTCTATCAACAAACGAACCGGTATAAAGCCTCCTAATCAACCAGTTGAACCGCCGTGACAGGGCGAATTTTCTGTCCAGTACACACCTTGATCCGATTTAATGGAATCAACAGGGAGTAAAGTTTCTGAGCCAGTTGCTGGGAGCGGCCAATGTCGGAAATGATGATACAATCATAATCATTTTGCAGGGAAGCCACCGAATCCAATGACTCAATCCTCTTTTTCAACCAGGTTTTCTTTTCGCATGCATCATCGATAACGCTAACGATTTCAAGGCCCGATTCTATGGTTGCAATGTACACAATCTCCGCCGCTTCGGATATACCGCAGATCACCACCCGCTTGGCTCCATTTTGTTTGAGACTTAAACAGAGCTGAATGACTCTTTCCCGTATATACTTATAATTGTTCAAGGACCACTTGGCGTATTCGGTGGTCATCCGGACCTTTTCGATCATCCCCTCCGGTGTGAGATTATAGAGAAACCGGCGGCCATCCATCTTCTGAACCAGAATCAACTCCCGCTTAATCAATTGTTTCATATAGCTGTTCAGATAGGAGAGCGTGATGCCGGTTCGGTTGGCAAGGTCCCGCTGGGTGGCCCATCCGTTGTTTTCGATTTCCTGGAGAATATGTAGTTCAGCGACCTGCTGTTTGTCCATCGGCGTTCCTGTGATATGGAGCCATAGAATAAAACTCAAATGTTCAGACTTAGAACAAAAATACGAGCCGATGTCAACCGAATTTCAGGGTAATCGCATTTGGGACGCCCCTCCTTCGGCCCTGCCGGGGGCCAACCTTTTGAAAAGATTGCCAAACATATCCAAATAAAGGTTCCATAAACACCCTCTAAAAACCTCTTTGCCCCGCTTTTTAAAAGCGGGCCGCCGGAGGCATTGATCATCAATT
>JAGVHJ010000317.1 GCA_020056645.1 Desulfobacterales bacterium | reverse complement strand
TGATTGACAATGGAATCTTTTTGCCAATGATTGCCGCTGGATGTGGCGTCGGCCATATTCGCCGGCAAGAGGGTGAGGGCTCAGCCACTCCAATGAAAAAAGGCTTTACCTTTCTCCATATCTCCTCATGTTTTCCGCGAAAAGGGGTGGATGTGCTTTTGGAGGCGTTTGCCGAGAGGTTTAGCGCCGACACGGATGTCCGCCTCATCATAAAAACCTTTCCGAATATTCATAACACCGTTCATGGGCAGGTATCTGATTTAAAAAAACGGTTTCCCGGCTCCCCAGCTATTGACATTATCGACGACGATCTCTCCATGGCCCAGATGGAGGCGCTTTATAAACAATGCGACGCCCTTGTCGCTCCCTCAAGAGGGGAGGGGTTTGGCCTTCCAATGGCTGAGGCCATGGGGTATGGCATTCCTGTCATTACCACGGCCTATGGCGGACAATCCGATTTTTGCACCGAAGAGACGAGTTGGCTCATTGATTTTTCTTTTCAATACGCGAAAACCCATATGGGGCTTTTTGATTCTGTGTGGATGGAACCGGACGTCACCCATCTCGGGCAACTGATGGAAGAGGTCCGGCATGCCCTTCCAGAGCAACTTCAACCGAGGCTTGATGCCGCGAAAAAATTGATAGAAAGTGACTTTACATGGGATAAATGCGCCGAGAGAGTGATAGGACTGAGGCGGCGGATTCTTCAAAAGAAACCGCTGGCCTCTGTAAAGCCTAAAATCGGATGGGTCTCCTCCTGGAATTCCAAGTGTGGGATCGCCACCTATTCCCAGTTTCTTGTGGATCGCTTGGAGCAAGAGGCGTTTGAGATTCAAATCCTTGCGTCCACGTCAAAAATGATTCTCAAGCCGGATGGACCCCATGTGATTCGCTGCTGGACGGATCAGGGCGGCTCTCTTGATACGCTTATGGCCCTCTTGGAAAGAGGCGAATTCGATGTCCTGGTCATTCAGTTCAATTTCGCGTTTTTCACTCCCGAACATCTTGAAAGAATGATTCAGTATTCGGTTGAACGGGATATTGTCTGCATTATTTTTTTTCACGCAACGGCCGATGTGGATATTCCGGGTTTCAAGGTCTCCCTTCGCCCCATCGCGCAAACGCTTGCAAAGGTGGATCGTCTGTTGGTGCATAGTTTGGATGATTTGAACCGGTTAAAGAGATGGGGGGTTTACCGGAATGTGACGCTTTTTCCCCATGGGGTCCATCATCGAACGCCACTCGCACCAATGCGCGCTGGAATAGCCGAGGCAAGACACCTCATCGCTAGCTACGGGTTTATGTTGCCCCACAAAGGACTGGAACAATTAATAGAGGCGTTCGTGCTGTTACGGAAAACCTGTCCGGATCTTCACCTGATGATGGTCAACGCTCTATATCCGGACCGCGTCTCGAAGGAGACGGAAGGGCGATGCCGGCGCATCATCGAAACAAACGGGCTGAACGGTTCCGTTACCCTGGTGACGGAGTTCCTGGAGGAGGAAGATATCTTTGCGCTTCTTGATCCTGCGGATCTGATTGTTTTTCCCTATCAGAATACGGCTGAGTCCGCGAGTGGAGCGGTCAGGTATGGATTGGCGACCGGAAAACCGGTTGCCTGTACGCCCCTTGACATATTTAATGATGTGCAAGAGGTGGTCCATGTGTTGCCAGGGACATCTCCGGAGGCGATTGCCTTGGGGATTGAGGTGCTGCTTCACTCCCTAGATAAACTGAACAGCAAGCGGGAACGTCAGAACCAGTGGCTTTCGTCGCACTCTTGGGATATTTTAGGCAAACGCCTTGGGGGAATGATGAAAGGGTGCTTGGAAAACAGAGGGTTTAAAAAAGATGACTAATTTTTTTTATGAAACAAACAGGTTTCACCTAGACGATTTCACTCGGCTGCACAATCATGCCTTCATCCAAGGGGCCTTTGCAGGTATTCTGAAACGCGACCCTGACCCCCAAGGGCTCTCCCATTACATGGGCGCGCTTAGGAGCGGCAGGATGTCCAAGGCCGAGGTGCTGGGCAGGCTTCGCTATTCGCCCGAAGGGAGAATGCACAAGGTCATGGTGCGGGGCCTTTTTTGGCCTTTTTTCCGATCGGTGATGGGAGCCCTGCCGGTGATCGGGCATGTTGTGGCGATGGTGGAGATGGCGGTTGGCGCGCCAACCTTCCTCCGCGCTTTTCGCGCCATTGAAAACGAATGCGGCCCAGGCAGGGAAAATAGGGACTCTTTTCTGGCGAATGTGATCCGGGATTTTAACCAGGAGCTCGGCGGAGAGTTTCCAGAATCTGTTTATCTGGCCTTGGAGAATGAATTTCGTGGCAGCCAGGAAGGTCTGGAGAAAAAGCTCAGCCGTTATCTCCCGGAAATACGGAAAGCGCCGGTGCTTGATGGGGGGAGGCCAGGAGTGGATCTTGGCTGCGGCCGGGGGGAGTGGTTGGCGTTGTTGCGGAAAAATGGAATCTCCGCCATGGGGGTTGATTCGAACCAGCTCATGGTTGACCGGTGTCGAGAGCAGGGGATCAAGGCGTTCCACGGAGATATGATTGACTATTTGCTCACCGTAAAAAGCGGATCATTGCCGTTTGTGACGGGGTTTCATATCATGGAGCATGTC
The DNA here is from genome assembly GCA_020056645.1 of Desulfobacterales bacterium. Classification (GTDB taxonomy): domain Bacteria; phylum Desulfobacterota; class Desulfobacteria; order Desulfobacterales; family JAHIVH01; genus JAHIVH01. Next base: position 1,696 of record JAGVHJ010000317.1, on the reverse strand, counting down.
AACGCCAACACCCTGCTCCACCTGTGGCGGGAGGTGCGCCGGGTATTGGCGCCTGGCGGACTATTGCTTTTCGAGACGCCCAACCCTGAAAATGTTCAAGTCTCCACCTATTACTTTTATCTTGATCCCACCCATCGCAAACCGATTCCCCCCCCTCTGGCCACTTTCACACTCGACACGCTGGGATTTAAGGAAATCCGGATCATCCGGGCCAGCCAATATGAAACGCCCATTTTTGAGGATACCAGGCTCAATGATTTTTTCTGCGCCCCTCTGGATTATGCGGTGTTGGGGATGAAGCCAGACAAATGACGCTAAGGATCAAGATAGATGGGCCCTTTACCGGGTCTTATAGTCTGGCGCTTGTCAACCGAGAGATGGCGCTGGCGCTGGAAGCCTTGAATCCGGGTTCGGTCTCCCTCTGTTTTGAAAGCGACCCCCATTGGAATCCTGAAAACGATCACGCTTACCTCCAGAACCATCCCCAGGTGGATCGCCTCTATCGTCGATCCCTGAAGAGAGATCCGGCGGATGTGGTGCTCTATAACTCTTATCCCCCGATCGTTTCTAAGGTGGAAGGCGCATTGACCCTCACCAATTCCTATGGCTGGGAGGAGAGTCTTTTTCCCAAAACCTTTGCAACGGGATTTAACCAAGAGCTGAATGGGCTGACGGTGATGTCCTCCTATGTATTAAAAACCATGCAGGATAATGGTGTCGGCCTGCCCATGGCGGTTGTCGGTCTTGGCGTGGATCACATGCTGCGCGTTCCCTCAGACCCTGACCCCTCTACGGCATCTCCCGGCAGGGGGTTCCGCTTCTTGCACGTCTCCTCCTGTTTCCCTCGAAAAGGGCTTGATGTGTTGCTGAAAGCCTATGGGAGGGCGTTTTCCGCCAAAGATGATGTTTCCCTGGTGATCAAGACCTTTCCCAATCCCCACAATGAGGCCGCGGCGATGGTTCGGGCGTTTCTGCAAAGGCCGGATGCCCCGGATGTGATTCTGATAGAAGATGATATCGGTCCGTCCCAGTTGCTAACGCTTTATCGGGAGTCCCACTGTCTGGTCGCCCCCTCCCGGGGAGAGGGGTTCGGACTTCCCATGGCCGAGGCAATGGCGTTAAAAATTCCTGTTATTACAACTGGTTTTGGCGGACAAACCGATTTTTGCACCCCCAATACCGCCTGGCTCATCGATTATTCGTTTCAGAAGGCCCAAACGCATCTCACCACCTTTGGGTCGGTCTGGGCGGAGCCTAACGCAGATCACCTGGCCCATCTCATGCGTGAACTCTTTCTGGCGGATCCGGGGGAAATCCGCCTCAGAACCGATGCGGCCCACGATCTGGTAACAACCCATTACACATGGAAGCGGGCAGCAGAACGGTTAATAGACTTTATTGCCCGGCTTCAAGCAGCCGGTCCCAGGCGCGATCGAATCAAAACCGGACTGGTGACCACATGGAACAGCCGGTGCGGTATCGCCGAATATTCAAAATATCTGTCGCCCTACCTGCTCCATGAGCTGGATGTGACGGTGATCGCCGCCGATTTCGGCGAAACGATTCAACCGGACGAACCCAATGTGCGAAGAATATGGAATGGCGATAACCTCCATCAACGCATTCCCGCCATCGTGGAAGCCTCTTCCATGGCGTGCGTCATCATTAATTTCCACTTTGGTTTTTTCCCACTGGC
>JAGVHJ010000492.1 GCA_020056645.1 Desulfobacterales bacterium | reverse complement strand
TCTAAAAACCTCTTTGCCCCGCTTTTTAAAAGCGGGCCGCCGCAGGCATTGATAATCAATTCAAGTTATGACTTAAATCACTCACCAAGCCCTATTCTACATGCGATTCCCCTGAGAGTGCAGCGAAGCCTTGCCGGACTGTTTGTGTTAAGCCCCTGTCGTGTTTTAGCGCTCCTTTCCCTCATACGATTCAGATCAATTTGCTGAAGTACCAGTTTATTATTGAAGATCCGAAGAAAATATAAATGATGGCTCCCAGAGAAAGGAAGGGGCCAAAGGGAATGGCCAGCTTCATGTTCATGGTTTTCGAATAAATCATGCTTGCAATCCCTAAAAAGGTTCCGATCCCCGATCCGGCGAAAATGGTGAACAGGACTCCTTTCCACCCAACAAGCGCGCCGATCATCGCCAGAAGCTTGATGTCCCCACCGCCCATGCCCTCCTTTCCGGTGAACATTTTATAGGTAAATGCGACCAGGTAAAGGCTGCCTCCTCCGGCAAGGATACCTATCATGGAAGCGATTAATGAATTCCAAAGCGTCGTGTCGCCACGCAGAACCGCAAGGAGGACGCAGATGGGGATTCCGGGAAGGGAGATGACATCGGGGATGATCTGGTGATCGATATCAATGAAGGTGATGACGATCAAAGCGGAAATAAACGTGAAATAGATCAGCGCTTCAAGGGAGAGCCCAAACCGGTAATAGACAAAGAGGGCGCTCACACCGGTGATCAGTTCGGTAAGAGGGTATCTCAGAGAAAAGGGTGTCTGGCATTGCCTGCATTTTCCCCTCAGAATGATATAGCTCAGGATCGGAATATTATCGTAAAATTTTACTGGATTGTGACAGCTCATGCAGGATGATCCAGGAGAGATAATAGATTTCCCCAGGGGAATTCTGAAAATAGAGACATTCAGAAAACTGCCAATACAGATTCCATACAAGAACACGATGATTTCAATGAGATGCGGATTCATTTTTTCAGTTAGCCCTCTGACTGGCCGGAATCAGGGTGTCATGGAGCGGATTCATCATACCTCCCGAGTGTTGGCAAGGTGAAAAAAACAGACAAGCAGGGGTGTGGGAGCCGCGTCCTTTTTTTTAGGTCAAGGTAAACTTTTTTTATTGATAAAAATTTATAAAACTAAGTGATTACGCCTGTTTCTTAAAGAATTTATGGAGGAAATGATAACGGCATTGTGGAAAAAAAGCAAGGTTGTTGTTGTAAAAGGGAAATAATGTTTTATTATAACCTATCCCATACGGGGTATTGCATGGTAAATCATTTGATTTTTATTGATAAATTAGGATTAAACGCGCCTGATGAGGCGCGTTGTGAGGATGGCGATAGGAATGGCTGAAACCGACAATGATGATCTGATTAACATAATTGAAGAAGAGAACGAGGAAGGCGTTGAGATTCCAAACACGTTGCCGATGCTTCCCGTGCGAGACGTGGTTATTTTTACGGATATGTTGCTTCCGTTGTTTATTGGCCGGGATAAATCCGTAAAGGCGGTTGAGGATGCCGTGGAACAGCACCGGTTTATTTTTCTCGCGGCTCAGAAAGATCCGGTGATCGAAACCCCAAAAGAGGATGAAATCTACCGGGTGGGGACGGTCGCCAAGATCCTCCGGATGCTTAAATTGCCGGATGGCCGGATGAAGACTCTGGTCCAGGGGGTCTGTAAGGCAAGAGTTCTGGAATATGTAAAGAAGAAATCCTATTTCACGGTGGAGATAGAGGTCATTGAAGAGAAGCCGGTCGAGACCATCAACATAGAAGTGGAGGCCTTGATGCGGAACATCCGGGAGCAGAGCGAAAAGATTCTGGCCCTCCGGGGGGAGATGACCGGAGATATCGGCATTATCCTTGAGAGTATCAAAGACCCAGGGAAATTGGCCGATATCGTCGCGTCCAACCTCAAACTCAAGGTAGAGGACGCCCAGGTGCTTCTAGAGATCCTGGACCCCACCGAAAGACTCCAGAAGGTCAATGGATTCCTTTCCAAAGAACTCGAACTCTCCGCAGTTCAGGCCAAAATCCAATCGGATGTCCGGGATGAAATCTCCAAGACCCAGCGCGACTATTACCTGAGGGAGCAGGTCCGGGCCATTCATAAAGAGCTGGGAGAGCGGGACGAAAAGTCCGAGGAGATCGCCGAATACACCAAAAAAGTGTCAAAAGCCAAGCTGCCCAAGGAGGCCGGTCTTGAAGCCAAACGTCAGATCAAGCGGCTCGGCCAGATGCATGCCGACTCCTCCGAGGCCTCTATCATCCGGACCTATCTGGATTGGCTTGTCGAACTGCCGTGGAGTAAATTTTCGAAGGATGTTTATAATATCAAGGCTGCCAAGGCCCAGCTCGACAAGGATCACTATGGCCTTGAGAAGGTCAAGGACCGGATTCTTGAGTATCTGAGCGTGAGGAAATTGAATCCAAAGATGAAGGGGCCCATCCTCTGTTTTGTGGGGCCGCCCGGCGTTGGTAAAACCTCTCTTGGAAAAGCCATCGCAAAGGCCATAAAGCGTAAATTCGTTCGCATTTCCCTGGGTGGAATCCGAGATGAAGCCGAGATCAGGGGCCATCGAAGGACTTACATCGGCGCGCTTCCGGGACGGGTGATCCAAGGATTGAAACAGTGTGAGACCAACAATCCGGTCTTCATGATGGATGAGATCGACAAGATCGGTTCGGATTACCGGGGAGATCCCTCCTCCGCCCTTTTGGAGGCCCTCGATCCCGAGCAGAATTCCGAGTTCAGCGATCATTATCTGAACCTTAACTTTGACCTGTCAAAGGTGATGTTCATTCTGACCGCGAACATTACGGATACGATTCCAACGGCGCTTCTAGACCGGATGGAGATCATTAACATCTCGGGATACACCTATGATGAAAAGCGGGATATTGTGAACACCTATCTGCTGCCTCGTCAGATCAAGGAGAACGGTCTTCAGAAAAAAATGGTCGATATCAGTCAGGAGGCCATTACCCTTATCATCAATGAATATACTTCTGAAGCAGGCGTGAGAAACCTGGAGCGGGAGCTGGGCTCCATCTGCCGGAAAATAGCGAGAAAAATCGCGGAAGGGGAAAAAAGGGTCGTTTTGGTCACCCCGGACAATCTCCACAAATACCTGGGTTCTCCCAAATATCAGCCTGAAATGGATCAGGATGTGAGCCAGGTCGGGCTCTCCACCGGGCTCGCTTGGACCCATGCGGGCGGCGAAGTGCTCTATGTGGAAGCCTCCAATTTGCCAGGGAAGGGTGAACTGATCATGACCGGCCAGTTAGGGGAAGTGATGCAGGAATCGGCGCGGGCCGCCATGACCTATACACGGGCGAATTTAAAAAATTTCGGGCTGCACCACAACGCCATGGAGCAAGTCGATTCCCATATCCATGTGCCGGCAGGCGCTATCCCAAAGGATGGGCCATCGGCGGGTATCGCCATGGCCACCGCGTTGATCTCTTCGGTGACAGGCATTGCTGTCAACAAAGATGTGGCCATGACCGGAGAAATCACGTTGAGAGGCCGGGTGCTTCCCATCGGCGGACTGAAGGAAAAAGCCCTGGGGGCCATGAGGGCCGGGATAAAAACCGTTATTTTTCCCGAAAAGAATGTGAAAGATCTGGATGAAATTCCTGAAAACATAAAGAATTGCATCAAATTCGTTCCGGTAAGCCATATGAACGATGTCCTTTCCATCGCCCTTACGGAAGATGTATACAGGAAGGCGACCGCCACCAAACGGAAACCGGCCGGAAAAACGGTCCGGAAGAAAAAGCCTGTCAAGGTGGAAAAGGAGAGCCGGGGATCGTCACGAAAACAAAAAAAATAAGCAATAGATGGTTTTAGAATGAAGTTATTGGCGGTTGATACGGCGACCATGACGAGGAGTGTGGCGTTGCTTGAGAATGGTCAGGTCATTTCCGAAAAAACGTGCGTCGCTCAAGAGACCCACTCCAAACAGCTTCACGAGACCATCGGTGATGTGCTTGCCATGGCCGGGACTTCCCTGGAGTCGGTGGACGCATTGGCGGTCACAACCGGTCCAGGAAGCTTTACAGGATTGAGAATAGGCGTCAGCACCGTGAAGGGGCTTGCATTTGCTCTAAACAAACCGGTCGCGGCCGTTTCAACCCTGGAAGCCCTGAGCTATCCTTTCCGCTTTTCTTCAATGGCGATCTGCCCGGTCATCGACGCTAGAAGGGGAGAGGTCTATACGGCCACTTACCGGTATCTGGATGACGCATTGACCCTCATCGGCCCAGAACGCCTGACCGTTCCAGAAGATATTGGAAACGATATGGACGGCCCTGTGATTTTCACAGGGTCCGGCGCTTCGGCCTACCGGGATATCATTGGGAAACGACTGGGTTCGCTGGCCCACTTCGCCCCGCCCCCCTTAACGCTCATTCGGGGATCCATTGTGGGCTTTCTGGGATATGAAAGGCTCCAGAAAAGGGGGGGGGACCCCGTGGAGAGTCTCGCCCCTCTTTATATCAGAAAATCGGATGCCGAATTGAATTTCAGAAAATAAGGATCAGAAGGGGGCTTACGATTGACATCACCGTATATATTTGATAACAGGTCTAAAAATTACTGTTAACCTTTCATTTATCAGGTGGCTCCCATGAAAACATTCGAGTGGTCCGATCAGCCCCAGCAGACAGCCTATCCAGTGGCGAAGGCCGGATATCCTTTTATTTTTACCGCGGCGTTGACCACCTTGGTTCTTGCCATGGTTGGGTTTAAGTGGCTGGTGTTGATAGGAATTTTCATAACCCTGTTCATCTGTTTTTTTTTCAGGGATCCAGACAGAGTGATTCCAGCCGATGAAAACGCGGTCGTTTCCCCTGCGGATGGAAAGGTTGTTTTTGCCGATTTCGTTGAAAAAAACGATTTTTTAGAAGGCCGCGCCATGAAAATCAGCATTTTCATGTCGGTTTTCAATGTCCATATCAACCGGGTTCCCCATGAGGGTGTTGTCAAGGATATCCGCTATTTTCCGGGGAAGTTTTTCAACGCAAGCCTTGATAAAGCCTCGAAAGATAACGAACACAATGCGATAATTGTTGAAACCGAAGGAAATATTCACTATGCTTGCGTACAAATCGCAGGTTTGATCGCCCGTCGGATCATCTGTGGATTGACAAAGGGCAATGTGTTGAGAAAAGGCCAGCGTTACGGGTTGATATGCTTTGGCTCACGGCTTGATGTTTACCTGCCGGAAACGATCCAGATGAACATATCTGTCGGCGACGTGGTTAAATCAGGAACCTCAATCTTAGGCTTTATGAAATGAACAAGAAAAAGAGTCAGGGAGACCGTCTTCGCAAAGGCATCTACATCCTTCCCAATCTGTTTACCTCCCTCAATGCTTTTTGCGGGTTTTATTCGATCATCGCCTCTATCAACAAACACTACGAAGCCGCGGCCGTTAGCATTCTTATCGCCGTGGTGTTTGATTCCCTGGATGGAAAGATCGCCCGGGCCACAAACACCACCAGTAAATTCGGCGTGGAGTACGATTCGTTGGCTGATGTGATTTCATTCGGACTCGCCCCGGCTCTCATGATCTATCTCTGGATGTTGACGGGATTCGGGAAAACCGGATGGCTCGCCGCCTTTTTGTATACCATCTGTGGAGCCCTTAGGCTTGCCCGGTTTAACACCCTGTCAGGAGTCATCTCAAGCGAATATTTTCAAGGACTCCCCATTCCAGCGGCTGCGGGCATGTGCGCCTCCATCGTGCTGTTCGTCACCAAATACGATCTCTCCTTCACCTATCAACCGGTCATGATTCTCATCATGCTCTATATTCTTGCCTTTTTAATGGTCAGCTCAATCAAGTACAACAGCTTCAAAAAGGCGGAGCTCTTTAGACGCATCCGGTTCAGTGTGTTTGTTGTCATGATTCTTACATTTGTATTCATCGTTGAGCGGATTCAGGCGGCCTTTTTCACCATCGCCATCATCTATATGGTATCAGGCCCGCTCTCCTTGATTTTCGGATGGTATAAACACAGACACCATGTGGAGGTGAAGGATAATCAGATTCAGTAGATAATAATCACCAGAGAAGAGGAGTGTCAGCAAACCACAATCGATTCAACGGTTGTTCCGTGAATCGATTTTCTTATTTTCTTCTTCGCTGTATATGAGCGATTCACTCAATCAAAAAAATAAAAAAAAGGAGCGCGAGGGGAGTTGGAACGAGTACCCATTACAAAAGAAGGACATGAGGCCTTAAAGAAGGAGCTTCAGCATTTAAAACAGGTGGAGCGCCCAAAGAATATCAAAGCCATAGAAATCGCCAGGGCCCACGGCGACCTATCTGAAAACGCCGAATTTGACGCGGCCAAGGAGCGACAGTCGTTTCTTGAAGGCCGTATCGCGGAGCTTGAATACAAAGTCGTCAATGCCGAAGTGATTGACCCGAGTACGCTTCCCAAAGATAAAGCGGTATTCGCATCCACGGTGGTTCTTGAAAATGTGGATACGGGAGAGTCGTTCACCTATCAGCTGGTTGGGCAGGATGAGTCGGATATCGATAAAGGGAAAATTTCGGTCTCTTCTCCCCTCGGAAAAGCCATTCTTGGAAAAACCTCTGGAGATGAAATCGTTCTTCAGGCTCCTGCCGGCAAACGATGTTACGAGTTGATTGAAATTATTTAGACCGGACGCAATTACG
>JAGVHJ010000356.1 GCA_020056645.1 Desulfobacterales bacterium | reverse complement strand
TTCTTTTTCATTGCTTGCCTCCGTATTGATCATCCAAATCATTCTGGTGAATGCGGCTCTCTACCGGATCACCTGTTTCAATATCCTTAAAAAATCCCTCAGGATATCTTTTTCCTGAAGGTTAATCCTTATCTCCACTCGCCTTGCCTTATCACACTTGTCTTCAAGACAATCCACCGGAAAAAAAATGTCCGTATAACCGGCGGTGATGGCTTTTTTCTTGAAAAGCTCCCGGTAGGGTTCCATGGCCGGTTCTTTGAGAAGAAATCCATAGACTTTGCCGGCCCGTTCCCTGGATATCTGGGGGTTCATTCCCAGGATGTCGATCCGGTCCGTGTGACCCGATATCTCGATGGTGTCGATCCGTTGAATAAACTTGGGATACCGGGTGATGATCTCAAAATATTTGGGAACCGCCTGGCGCAGAAGGATCTCGGCCTCTTCCCCCAGGGCGGTCTCCGCGAAACCGAACCGCAGATTCTGGTCGCTGATCACGAGTGCACCGGTGTTGCAGTCGATTTCAATATTTTGAATTTCCCGGAGCTGGTGGTCATGGCAGATGTCGTCGATGACCTTTTCCCACTCCCGCACGACCTTTGCGGGTTCTATCAGGCGTTTGCCGATATCGAGAAGGGTAATGGTCATGGCAAGGGCGAAAATCATCAGAAGTCCTGCCATGAGGTCGCTGAATGACATCCAGTAATTTTCAGTCAATGGCTCGTCTCTTCGGGCCCATGCGGAGAGGCGCCTTGATTTTCCCCTTGAAATCATTTGGGTATTATCCTTTTGAAGATTCCCTTCCGGGTTTCCTTGTCAGGGCTTTTCACGTTTTGGGTGGAATTCCGCACCTGGAGTTCGCTGATCAGCCTCGCCGTCTTTTCAGATGAATGGAAAAGCTGGGCAAGGAGTTTCATGGCGTTCTCGCTTAAATCGGTTGAGATATAATTCAACTGGTGATCGATTCCGGCCATCTTGTCGAGGATATCCTGATGCCCCAGGTTGGCGCCGTTTCCCGAAAATTCGGTGATCGCCTGGGTCAGGCGGGTGATATTCCCGTCCAGAGCGGTCACGGGTTCAAAGAGGGTCAACATGCGTCCCTTGAATGTTTCGTTTAGTGTCTCCATCTGATCGTTAAACGTCTTCACGGCCCGGATCACGGGGCCCTCCTTTTCGAATAGATTGAATCCTTTCTGAATCCGGGTCAGGATATCGTCCGAGAGTTTTGAAAATTCATCGACGAGATTTCTGTTTCGGATCTCAAAGGACTCTTCACTCTGATTCATGCGGGAAAGCATCTGATCGAACCAGTCCTTGTGTTTGACGGCTGAGGTGTTGATTCTCTCGGAAATGAGAGACAGTTTTTCCGAGATATCGAGGGCCTCCCGGATATCCGAAACAAGCATCCGGCCTGCTTTTTCCTTGAGGTCGGCCAGGGCCTCTTGCTGATTTGAAAGAGACTCGGCCATGATGTTCAGAAGATCATGAACCGTTTTAAGGAGCATGGGCATATCGGAAATATGGGAGGCGAACTGAGCGGTGATTCCCGTAAACCGTTCCATAATCTGGCCGATTTTCAGCTCGAACTCGGAAAGAACCCGATTGAACACCTCTCTGAAACCGCCCTCCATCTCGGTGACGGAATTCTGGATGCCGTTAACGGAAGAGGCGATATTCCGGGTGATGTCGGTCCATGATTTTTCCAGCTCCTCACGGGTTGTGCGGATAGCGTTCATCTGGGTTTCGATGGCGAAAGAGAGAATTTCATGACCCTTCATGGCTTTTTCAGCGGAACTCTCCATCATGTTCGCCGCTTTGGTGATGTAGCCGGTCGAATTCCTGAATTGAACGGAGATGGTTTCAAACGATCCGATGGCTGAACCCAGCACTTCACCGGCGCGGGTGGTTTTTTGGATCAGCTCCCCCTGGCTCTCGAATTGTTTCTGAAGCGTTTCATTGAACATAACGATTTTTTCACGGGTCTCCGCCTGGAGGGCCGTTGTTTCGGAAATAACGGCCTTGAGTCCATTCAGCTGCTCCTTGAAGGTCAGGTTCATATTGTCCACATACTTTTCGAGGATCGCCTCGATGACACGGGATTGTTTTTCCTGGGTGGTATTGAAATGATCGGTGATGAGCCTGCCCGTTTTTTCAAGATGGAGATCGAAGCCCTTGAACATCTCTTCCTGATGGCTCCTGATCGCCGCTCCATTTTCCTTAAGCATTTGGTGGATATCCTGAAACACGGGGACGATATGGGCCTTGACGGCGTCGCCAAATGCGATCCCCAGTTTATAACTCATTCTCGAGGCGATATCCTCCGGCAGAAGGGTCAGCTGTTTGGAAATCGCTTCTTGAACGGTCCGATGCCCGTTTGCGAAGTGTTCTTCTGTCTGAAACGGGAAAAAATCGGCCACCCGGCTGTCCAGTTCGACCACATTTTTTTCAATCCGGTTGATCAGAATCCGGTGAATCAGGGAAAATACAACCGATAGAATAATCCCCACAAGGGATGTCAAAAAAGCCAGAGAGAGCCCGTTGATGAGTTGTGCTACGCCCCGCTGCAACTGATCGATCTGCTCGATATCAAGCCCTTTCAATCCGAGAACGAGGCCGTAAAAGGTTCCAAAAACGCCCATCCCAACGAAAATACCTGGAAGGGTTTCCGCCACACGCTGAAAACCCACCGCTTCGATGACCACTCCTGGCGTCAGATACTCTTTTAATTGAAGCGGCAGTGAGGCTCTCTTTCCATTGGGGAGAGCGAGATCCTGCCAGATATCGTGAAATTGCACAAAAAAGGTTCTGGCCCAGGGGACCTTGATGAAAAGATGGGCGTGAATCCGTTTACGGTTTGTGTCAGGCTCCTCTTTGCCGCGACTGACCTTGGTCAAAAAAAAGTTTCCCCAAATTAACTGAACCCATCGGGTCAGGAGGGGCGTCAGGCAGATCACGCATGCCAATAAAAATATAACCATCTGAAAAATGAGAAAATTGACCGTGTTGGTACAGATGGTGTTGATTCCGTATTGGTTCCATATTTTTAACAGGGTATCGATCATGTCATGGTCCCTTGTTTCGCTGTAGAGAAAGAGTTCACGGAAAAAAAGCGCCGCCGGCGTTCAGGAACCGGATCTTGGAATATTCTCGTTGATGTTTCAAATAGTTATTGGTTTTCCGCTGGTCCGGTTATTCATATGTCCGATAACTTCTCATATTATTTTTTATTTTTCAATGAGTCTTGTTAAAATATTCACTTAGCTCATGCCGATCTCCTTGATTCATTGTATCCGAGAAGATAATTGCAGAATAAAAGAGAGTGGGGCCGTTCTCGTTACGAGGCGCTGTCTCATCAGCCCTGACGGCAGAGCCTCGTCACCAGGAACCAAAACCCATTTGTCCAGATTTTTAAAATCTGGCCCTCCGGATGGGTCAATTCTGAGGCTTTAAAACATTTATCTTTTCGGGTGTGATTCA
>JAGVHJ010000338.1 GCA_020056645.1 Desulfobacterales bacterium | reverse complement strand
GCTCATATTGGAGAGGAACTGGCTCTTCATCCGGTTCGCCTCTTCCACCTGAAGGCGCTTCTGATTCAGCTCTTCGTTTTTCTTCTGAAGCTCGTCGGACTGAAGCTTCAGTTTCTCCGCCTGGGCAGTCAGTTCATCGGCCTGCTCCTTCAGCTCCTGATTTTTGTAGCTCAACTCGCCGGCAAGAATCTTGGTCTCTTCATTGGCGAGAAGATTGGAAAAGGAGGTGTGAAGGGCGATGATCCAGGACCGCTTAAGCAGCTCGGCGATATGCGGAGGAAAGGGCTTGAATCCCGCGAGGGTGATCACGGCCATCACCTTGTTTTTCGCCATCACGGGAATGGTGAGCATGGCCCGCGGTATGCCCACACCCGGCATGCTCTTTATTTTAAAGACCGTTCCTTCTGGAATTGAATCGATATAAGAGACGGATCGTGTGGCGATGACCTTTCCCAGCTCTCCCTCGAACCGTTCCCCGTCAAAGGATTCCAGGGCTTCGGGCATGGCGCCGATGGAGAAATAGGGTTCGAACCGTCTGTTTTCCGGGTTCACCAGATAAATGGCGGCCAGCTCCGCGCCGGTCACCGCCATGAGTTTATGCACGATCTTCTCCGAAAACTCCATGAGGTTGGAGGCTTTGGCAAGTAAATCGGTGATATCGGCCCCGATTTTCTGAATCTCCATCTGGTAGGCCAGGGTATCGGCCATCTGGTTGAAGGAACGAGAGAGAAACCCAAGCTCGTCATCGGTAAAACAGGTGTTTCTGGCACTCATGTCCCCTTCCTGAATTCTCCTGGAAATCTCGGTCATTTCAAGAACCGGCCGGGCAATGCTCCGGCTCAGGGAGAGGGCCACGAGATAGACGAACACACATAAGAGAAACCCCACGCCGATGAGATCGGCGAGCATGCTCCTCACAGGGCTCTTGATTTCATCGACATCCTGCTTGGCCACGAAGCCCCACCCGGTTTTGGGGACATGGCCGTAGGCGGCGAACACCTTTTTCCCCCGGTAGTCAACCGCCTCGACGATGCCGGTTTCTCCCTGGGAGGCCAGCAAGGCCGGCTGTACGTCCAGTTTCACGGTGAGTGGCGGCTGATCCGATCCCCGGAGGCTGTTCAGCGCCATGAGATCTTTGTTGACGATCAGCGTCTCGCCGGTCTCCCCCAGGCCTGAATAGTCATGCAGCAGATCATAGACCGATTGTTCGAGAAGAACCCTCACCACCAGGATGGCGACGATATGCTCTCCGCCATGCGCTCTACAGAAGACCGGCGTGGAAAAGGTCATGGAGACCCGGTTCAGGTGTTTTGAATAGAAAATATCCTTGACATAGATCCCCCGGGTTTTCAAGGGTTCGGTGAGATAGGGATTTCCGGTCCGGTTCTCCCCTTCCAGGCTTCTCGTGGTGGAAATTTTGATGATTCCGGATTGGGGATCCATAATGAAAATTTCATGATAATCGGTATAATTATCAATATACCGGTAAAGCGCTTCCCTGACCCGGTCCAAGAGATCCCGATCCTCTGCCGTATAGGACTCCTTATGAAAGACCGGTTCGATGGAACGGGTCTCCGGGTCTTCGCTCATGGTCTTCAGATCGTTGATCTTTTCGTTGAACCATTTGTTGATCTCCTTGATCTTCAAGTCTCGGATGGCCACCAGTTTTTCGAAAGAGCGCTCCTCAATGGCCTTGACCCGCTGGCGATAGTTGATCACGCCGGTGATAAAAAGGGGAAGAAGGGCCACCATCAGAAACCAGAAGGTCAAACGATCTTTGATGCTTTTGAATTTCATTTCAGTTTGTCCGATTTCAATTACGTGTTCCGCCTTGAGTCATGCCCTACGATCCATCCCGGCGGCTTTATGCATCCCATAATACGCTGCAATCGTTTTGGCAAGTTCTATGCCAATAAACAAGAGCCGTCAATTACCTCTAACATTCCGATATCAAACGCAAAGAAAAAAAATCTGCGACCATGGTATCCAGGCGGGTGTCGGTTTTTTTTTCAGCTTGTAAACATCGGGCTCAGGCGGCCTCAACGCGCTGTGAAACGAGGGGTTCCCTATCCGCCTTGCGGGTTTTATTCATTTTTCACTCAATTTGCAGATTGACACCAGAGGGGTTTTCGTTCATATAACCGAAAAAAAAAGGAAAAAGGTCCATATTTATATGATGCTCTTTTTTAAGGATGAATGAAATGGCAACCCTTCTGATCGTGGATGACGACCCCCAGTTAAGAAACAGTTTTAAAAAGGTGCTTGAGGAGGAAGGCTACCGAATCCAGACCGCGGGAAGCGGCTCCTCGGGAATCGAAGTGGTGAAAAGAGAGATGCCCGATCTGGTGGTGATGGATGTGCGGATGCCGGACATGAACGGCTTTGAAGCCTTCAAGGTCATGCACGCCATCGAACCCAGGCTGCCGATCATTATCATGACGGCCTATGGCACCACGGAGACCGCCATCGAAACGATCAAGATGGGCGCCTTCGACTATGTGTTGAAACCCTTTGAAATCCCAGACATCCTCGACCTGATCAAAAAAGCCCTCCATGCGGGACGGTGCATGCGCTCCCGGGTGCAGATGAACGTTCCACCGGAGATCATCGCCGAAGACGCGATCATCGGAAAAAGCAAACCCATGCAGGAGATCTATAAAGCGATTGGCCGGGTCGCGCCCACGGACGCGACGGTCCTGATCCGCGGTGAGTCTGGAACGGGCAAGGAACTGGTCGCGAGGGCCGTTTATCAGCACAGCCAGCGGCACGACCAACCCTTTCTGGTGATCAATTGCGTGGCGATCCCCGAGACCCTTCTCGAAAGCGAACTCTTCGGGTATGAAAAGGGAGCCTTCACCGGAGCCGTGGGAAGACGGGTGGGAAAGATCGAACAGGCCAACCGGGGAACGGTTTTTTTGGATGAAATCGGAGACATGCCCGTGAACATTCAGGCCAAGATCCTGAGGCTCCTTCAGGAAAAGAGCATCGAACGCCTGGGGGGAAGAAGCGCGATTCCCGTGGATGTGCGAATCATCGCCGCGACCAACAGAAATCTTGAGGAGGCGGTCTCCGAAGGCACCTTCAGGGAGGATCTCTACTACCGGCTCAAGGTGGTGAGCCTATCGCTCCCGCCCTTGAGGGAGAGACCAGAAGACATCACCCTCCTCGCGGACCATTTCCTGTCGAGATTCAGCCATGATATGGGCGTCGGAAATCCATCCACAGATGCGGGAGCGAAACAGGCACTTGTCAATCATCCATGGCCTGGAAACGTGAGGGAACTTGCGAATGTCATTCAGAAATCCCTCATCTTCAACCAAGGAACCCCCATCAGCAAAGAGGAGATCCAGAGGACAATCAACGTGGAGAGCTCTCCGGTTGATTGCGCGCCCCTGTCCGGTGAAGCCAAGGATATGGATCAATTCATCCGGAACTACATCCAGCAGCGGATCAAAAACTCGTCGTCGGAAAACACCTTCGACGATATCATGGACTACTTCGCGGAGATCCTCACGCGGGAGGCGTTGAACCTTTCCGGAGGCAACCGGAGCCAGGCCGCCAAGATCCTGGGCCTGTCACGGCCCACCCTTCTCGCAAAAATAGACCGGTACAAGGTCAGAATGTCGACCTGAAAAAAAAATCGTAATTAAAATGTCATCCTGGCAAAAAGACCATAAGAGGTTGAATCGGTCCACTCCAGGACCTTCAGTTGGCCAGCCACATCATCCGCAATGGCGTCGATCATTCCCGCCAAAGGGGTTCCCCCCAGGGAGGATTGGAGCTGATTGCTAATATAGGATGCGTATTTGGTCTTATCATCCACGGTTTTTAAATCATAATAAAAGAGACCCACCTCCGTGAATTGATTGACCTTCAAGGCGTATTCCGCCTGGAAGATCGACGATACCTCCTGGAGCGCCAGGACACCCTTGCCATTTCCCTCCTCGGGAATATCGGGAACACCGGTAATCCCGTAGGTCGAAAGAGCGCTTGCGATGGTTCCCTTGGGAATGCTCTTGACCCCTCCGATTTCGTGCCGGTCAGGAACATCGGAATAGAGAAGGGCCAACTCTCCTGGAACATTGAAAAGATCCATTCCGATCTTCAAACCATAGCTCAATGTGCGGAATTCGATATCCCGTGGACCATACCCCGGTACGGAGAGACACTCCTCTCCCTCAATCATCTCATAACCCAGGGCCGGCATGAATCGAAATTTGCGAAAGCCAAAAGTGTAAGTGAGCATGGCATTCAGGAGTCTGTGTTCAAAGGGCTGGTTATACTCATACAGCCGGTTTCCGGCAGGGGTCTCCCACAGGTCCGAAGGTGTTCCCTCTCCTTTCACGTACTGGTAGGCGATATTGAATCCGATATTGTATTCACTTGCTTCAGCCCAAAAGGTCCAATTCTCCGCGCTGTCTGTCATCATGAGGGCGCCAAGTTCAGAGGCGTCCTTGACGCCTCTGACAAACGAGATTCCGGCCCCTGTTCCTTCGGATATATGAAAATCGACGCCAACACCCGGCGCTTCGGTAATCGCCGTGCAGGTATAGAGGATGAAGTCCTCTTCCGGATCGGCCTTAAAAAAAT
>JAGVHJ010000468.1 GCA_020056645.1 Desulfobacterales bacterium | reverse complement strand
GTGGATCGTCCGTGCAAAAACCGATTTTCCGGTTCCGCTTTCCCCCGTGAGCAAAATGATCGCTTCGGATGCGGCGGCTTTTTTCGATGTTTCTATCACCCGCTGCATCTCAACATTCTTGCTGACGAGGATCTCTTCGGGGCCCAGTCTCCCCGTCTTTTCCCGGAGAGTCGTTACCTCTGCTTCGAGTTTCCGGATCTTTCCGATCCGGCTTGTAACGAGTTTGACCTGATCTGGCGTGAAGGGTTTTACGATATAATCGTAAGCCCCTTTTTTGATGGCTTCCACCGCGCTTTGGATGGAGGCGTTCCCTGTGATGACGACGATTTTCACCCAAGGCGAGTCTGACAGAAGCACGGGAATCAGGTCCATGCCGTCCTCCTCACCGAGTTTAAGATCGATCAGAATCAGATCAAAGGCTCGGCTCTTGGCCTCGCGCATGGCGTCTGTTGAATTGCTGACGGCGATGACTGTGTGATTCATGGCGGAGAGACAATAGGAGAGGGTTCTTCGGATGTTGGGGTCGTCATCCACCACGAGAAGGTTCAGGGGGTTATCTATGTTTTCAGTCTCACCCTTCATTGTGCGCCGCGTATCCATTCCATCCGTCATAAGAGTCAGAAAATTTTGAATTTATGACAAGGCCGCAACCGTGTCAATATATTAAAAAGAGGGCTTCTTGGAACGTCACTACTCATCAAGATGGCAAAAAGCCCGTTTTCGTTCGGGCACTATTTACCAGGGAAATTGCATGTAGAATAGGGCTTGGTGAGTGATTTAAGTCATAACTTGAATTGATAATCAATGCCTGCGGCGGCCAGCTTTTAAAAAGCGGGGCAAATAGGTTTTTATATTTTGTTTATACTCGATGTTCAATTTTTTGTTAATTTTCCCAACTCCGGCGTTGGAAAAAAAAATTTAATCCTCGAAATACCTCATGTATTCCTACGGTCAAAATTTTTTTCCGCCTTGGATTTGAACAAATTTCCTAAAAACTTGAAGTTCGAGTTATAGAACCTTTATTTGGATATGTTTGGCGACCTTTTCAAAAGGTTGGCTCCCGGCAGGGCCACTGGCACATCTCAAACGCGACTACCCTGGGGACACCACGGTGATCGTCGGTCCCACGGAGAGATGGAGCGGCTTATCGGTCACATAGAGATCTCCGTCGATCATCCACTTGAGCTCTCCCTCCTTTTCTATAATCACCTCTTGGGCGATGCCGTTGTGTTGAAAGGCGGGGTGGATGATATCCCTGCCAAGCCAGAGGCTGGGCAGCTTGGGAATCATAGCAAAAGGCTTCATGGTTGAGGCGATAAAATGAAAATGGCCGGGTTTCTCATAGGCCCGATGGGTGGGCTTGAACCCCAGCCCCACCTCTTTGATCACGCATCCCATGAGGATCATGAATCCATCGTTTTCAATCACCTTCCCGTCAATGGTCACCTTTAACCGGGTTGGGCGGAAGATATCTTTCGCGTAGCGGGTCTGGAAGAGGGTGCTCAGAATAATGAGGGCGATTATTTTGGCCCCAACCGCCGGGCCTGGATTTTTGCTTTGATAATAGCGGTCCAGATAGTGGGAGACCACGCCCGCGCCGGTCATGAACCCATACTTGTCATCAACCTTCATCAGGTGCTGATGGACCTCCCTTAAGGCTCTTCCGGCGGTGAGGGATTCGATGGTTTTTTCAAGAATATCGAACGGATTTCCCTTGAATTTCATGGCATTGGTGAAGGTGTTCATGGTGCCGCTTCTCAAGGACATGAATTTGGGAAGGGGCGTATCACCGTAGTTCTTGATGGTGTTTGAAAGGACCCGATGGATCGTTCCATCCCCGCCGGAGATGGCGATGATCTCAACGCCGTTCTTTTTGAATTCAAGGACCGCCTCGGTCAGTTCCGTTTCCGTCCGGGTCTCTCTGACCATGCCGGAGTCGCGTAACAGGTGCTTAACTTTTGTCAGATTGTCGTTGTTTTTTTTATTTTTCCCGGCCTTGGGATTGTAGACGACGCCGATGCCGCTCATGGTGTTTCCTCAACAATATAGGGGTTGTTCATTATCATCCGATTAAAGCCCGGTATCATACGTAAAGAGCGGGCGGATTGCAATGAATAAGAGGAGATTTTTTTTAAGGCGGCTCTATTGTATATTTTTCAAACCGTGATATAAAAGTGATTCTTAAGAAAAGGGGTCTTTCGCCGCCCCGGCGTTGCATCCTGTGAGAAATGATTGCAAATAATCGTGTCCATTTCGCCATCGCTATTAGGAATCGTCAGAAATGATCACTATTTCCATTAAAAAAGGACTCGATCTTAACATTTCAGGGAGACCCGGTTCCGATGGGGTGCAGCCGGGAGATCCGGATCATGTGTCCATTCTCCCGCTCCGTATCCCGTATATCGTTCCCAAGCTTGTCGTCAAAGAGGGAGATAGGGTCAAGCAGGGTTCCCCCCTTTTTTACGATAAAAGGGACCCGCGGGTCTCTTTTTTGGCGCCGGGCGGGGGCCGGGTGCAAGCGATCCGTTTCGGTGAGAGGCGGTCGATCCAGGAGATCCGGATCGCCCTTTCACCCACCGAAGAGAAAACGCCCTTTCCACTCTTTTCCGAATACGATATCGACCGCATGCCCCGCACCGGCCTGGTGACCGCCATGCTGGAAGGCGGCGTGTGGCCCTTCCTGAGGTCCTTGCCTTTCAGGGACATGGTGGGGCCCGACGAGACGCCTCCCGCCATCTGGGTGGTCCTGGAGAATACCGATCCCTTTCATCCCTCGCCGGAGAGCTATCTTTCAGGACGGGAAGCGCTCTTTCATTTCGGATTGAAGGTCTTGAGCCGGCTGACGCCATCGGTGCGGGTCGTCAAAGGGTCTCTCTCCTCCCTGTCCAGCCCTTCGATCGCGGAGAGAATCACCCACGTTTTTTCAGGTCCCTATCCGGCCCATGATCCAGGCGTTATGGTCTATCACACCAGAACTAACCCCACCGAAAACCGGAGCGGTTACGTGACCGGCCAGGATCTGCTTCTGGTGGCAGGACTCCTGAAGAACGGCTTCTTTCCTGTGGAACGGTTCGTCACGGTGGCAGGACCCTTTTCAAAAAAACCAGAGACGATCAAGACGCGGATCGGTGCGCCGGTATCCCATATCGTTTCGGTCAAAGAAGCGCAAGCGACGGTTCGGCTGATCCAGGGCGGCCTTTTTAATGGCTACCCGGTTGAGATGGATGGCTGCATGGGATTGTTCGAGACCGCCCTCACCGTGATGGGGCGAGGGAATCAAAAGGAGTTTTTCGGGTTCGCGCGGCCCGGATTCAATAAACCCAGTTACTCCCGGACCTTTTTGTCCGCTCTCCGGCAGCGGCCCTTTGATATGGACTGTGGCATGCATGGAGAAGAACGAGCCTGCGTGAACTGCGGCATATGCGCCACGGTGTGCCCGGTCGATATCCTTCCCCAGTTCATGATGAAGGCGATTCATGGGGGAGAGGTCGAGGAGGCGTTGAAGCACGGTCTTCTTGATTGCGTGGCGTGCGGGCTTTGCGCCTATGTGTGCCCATCGAAGATAGCCCTTTCGGCTCTATTTAAACAAGCGAAAACCGATTATTATAAGGAAAGCATGTGAAGGCCCTGAATCACCTGTTTGACAGACTCAGAAAACACGTTGACGCGGGTGGACGCTTCGAAAAACTGAAGCCGGTTTTCGACGCCATGGAGAGCCTCTTCTTCACACCGGGCGAAATGACGGAGACAATACCCCATGTGCGGGACAGTCTGGACCTGAAACGATACATGAGCATCGTGATTCTGGCCATCCTTCCCACCTTTTTCTGGGGCGTCTACAATGCCGGATACCAGAGCCTCGCGGCCTTGGGACAGAGCGTTCCGAACCTCTCGGCACTCTTGAAGGGGCTTGAGATCGTCCTCCCCATGGTGATTGTCTCATACGGGGTGGGATTGTTCTGGGAGGCTCTTTTCGCCGCCATCCGAAAACACCCTATCAGCGAAGGATTCCTGGTGACTGGTATTCTTTTTCCTTTAACCCTTCCGCCCACCATCCCCCTCTGGCAGGTGGCCATCGGCATCTCCTTTGGCGTCGTTATCGGGAAAGAGGTGTTCGGAGGAACAGGGAAAAATATCATGAATCCGGCCCTGACCGGTCGCGCCTTCCTCTTCTTCTCGTATCCGGTCTCCATGTCCGGCGACACCATCTGGCGGGTGATGGCGGATACCGGGAGCGAGGCCGTGGACGCGGTGTCCGGGGCGACCCCCCTGGCCATCTCCGCCCTTGCGGGAAAGGGGACCGATATCGCCGATTCCCTGGCCACGGCCGGGTACTCCATGACACGGCTTTTTACCGGCCTCTATCCGGGATGCGTGGGGGAAACCTCCACGCTTCTTTGCCTCGTGGCCGCTGTTTTCCTGATTATTACTGGGGTCGCGAGCTATCGGATCATTCTGGGAGGGGTGATCGGAATGGCGGGCATGGGCT
>JAGVHJ010000440.1 GCA_020056645.1 Desulfobacterales bacterium | reverse complement strand
GTTCTCTATTTTTTTCGGGAGCTTCTTGGCTTTTTGCTGAACTGGCGAAAACAAAGGTCTAAAGGCCTCAAACCGTTTGCCCGTTTTAGCGCAAAAAGCCTTCGAATATCTCATCCGAAAAAAAATAAATGTCACTTCCCAAAAGGGCCTTTTTGCCACTAAAGCAAGGCCATACTGAATAGTTACTTATCTTCTCGGGTGGCGATGTGCGGGATGAAAAATAGTGGAGGTTTGTAAATAGTATTGTTGTATAGTGATTTGTATGATAAAAAAATACCAAAAAATAACACGGCTTATAGAATTGAAATCATGAAAACAAAAGAAAGTTTGCAAAAAGGGTATCGTTATATTTTCGGTCCTGTTCCCTCAAGGCGTCTGGGATTGTCGCTTGGGATCGATCTGTTGCCCCATAAAACTTGCACCCTCGACTGCGTCTATTGCGAATGCGGAAAAACCACCCATCTGACAACCAAAAGAGAGGCCTATGTTGAGACAGATGCGGTGATCCGGGAGGTGCGGGATTTTTTAAAAACCAGACCGGTTTTGGACTACATCACCTTTTCAGGCTCCGGCGAGCCTACTCTCCATGAGGAAATCGGGGAGGTGATCCGGTTTCTCAAATCCGAATATCCGGAGTACGCGGTTTGCCTCTTGACCAATGGAACCCTTTTTGACCAGCCCCAGGTTAGGGAGGCGGTCGTGGAGGCCGATCTGATCATCGCATCCATTGACGCCGGGTGCGCGGATACGTTTAAAACGGTCAACAGGCCCCATCCCAGACTTGATTTCCCTTCCATCATCGAAGGCTTGGTCAAGATGGGGGAGGACCGGAAACATGCCCTCTGGATCGAATGTTTCATCATTCCGGAAGTAAATGATTCGGAACGCGAGTTTTTCCAAATTAAAACTCATATCGGAAGAGTTCATGCGGACAAGGTCCAATTGAACACCCTGGACCGTCCTGGAACCGAATCCTGGGTGACACCGGCCTCTCCGGCCCGGCTCAGGGAGCTTACCGGTTTCCTCATGGGGTCGGAAATAATCCCATCGGCCTTTCACTCCAAAATCGGCCAGCCGGACGAGTCCGATCTCCATCAGCGAATTTTTGCAACCCTCCGCCGCCGGCCATCGACCCTTGAGGATCTGTCACGGAGCCTTGGTATGGAGGAAGCGTTTCTTTGGCAGCATATTTGCACGCTTCTTGACCGGGAATTGATCGAGAAAATCCATATGCCAAGGGGTGAGTTTCTGGCTATCAAAGGCCAGGCGACAGGTGTGTGAAAAAGATCACAAACCACGAAAGCAGTTGAAAGAAAAAACACGCGTACCCAAATAACATGCGTCCTGCCAATGTCAACCCGGCTTCAAGCCGGACGGTTGACCAGATGAAAGCCACTCTTTAAGGAGGATCTATGCCAATCTATCTATGGGAAGGAAAAAACAAAAAGAACGAAGTCCGGAAAGGAGAGATGGATGCGCCTGATGAAAGCGCGGTCAAGGCCACCCTCTACCGGCAAAAGATCACACCCGTTAAAATCAAGAAAAAGCCCAAGGATCTTTTTGAAAATATCAGCATGTTTCAACCAAAGGTGACCGAAAAGGACGTGATCATCTTCTGTAGGCAATTTTCCACCATGATCGACGCCGGTCTTCCCATTATTCAGTGCCTGGATATTCTCCACTCCCAGCAGGAGAATCCAGCCTTCAAGAAAAAGATCAAAACGATAAAGGAGTCGGTGGAAAGCGGAGAGACATTCGCCGATGCGTTGAAAAAATTCCCAGAACAGTTTGACGAACTCTTCGTAAACATGATCGCTGCTGGCGAGGCAGGCGGTATTCTCGATACCATTCTCAGGCGGCTCTCTTCTTATATGGAAAAAGCATCCAAATTGAAAGCCCAGGTCAAGGGGGCGATGACCTACCCCGTGATCACCCTCATCATCGCCCTGGTGGTCGTTTCCGTCATTCTTGTTTTTGTCATTCCCGTGTTCCAGGACATGTTCACGGGCCTTGGAAGCGATCTTCCCGGCATGACAAAAGCGGTGGTGGCCGCAAGCAATTTCATCAAGGGAAATATCCTCTACATCATCGTCGGTCTGGGGCTCTTCATTTTTTTCTTCAAGCGGTTTCTGAAGACCCCCAAAGGCCAGGAGCTCTTTGACGACCTGATATTGAAATCGCCGGTGTTCGGAATTCTTTTAAGAAAAGTGGCGGTGGCCAAATTCACGACCACCATGGGAACCATGATGGCGAGCGGGGTCTCCATCCTTGACGCCCTTGATATCGTGGCGAAAACCTCCGGCAACAAGACCATTGAAAAAGCCATATACAAAGTCCGGGCCGCCATTTCGGAAGGCAGGACCATGGCGGAACCCCTGGAAGAAAGCCGTGTGTTTCCCTCCATGGTATGCTCCATGATCGCCGTGGGCGAATCCACAGGCGCTCTTGATACCATGCTTGGAAAGATCGGGGAGTTTTACGATGAAGAGGTGGACCAGGCTGTGGAAAATTTGACCGCCATGATCGAACCATTCATGCTTGTCTTTCTGGGGGTGGTGATCGGCGGGCTCGTTGTTTCCATGTATCTTCCCATATTTAAAATGGCTGGCGCCGTCGGCGGCTGATCGTGGCGATATAATGGAAAAATATGTCCAAGAATTGCGGGGCAGAATCAAATGGCTGATCTTGATCCGGCTCCTGGTGGCGCTGCCCCTGATCGTGGCGATCGTGCTATTTCAGATCGATCATGAGATTTCATACAAAATTAAATTCTCGATTTTATTGTGGAGTGTTTTCACTCTATTGCTTTTGTCATTCCTCTACGCCGTTGCCCTCGTGCGCCTCAAGGGAAGAAGGGGGCACGTCGCAATCAGTTATCTTCAGATTGTTATCGATACGTTTCTCGTTTCAGGAATCATCTATCTGACAGGAGGATTCTACAGCTTTTTTCAGTTTCTCTATTTCGTTATAATTATTTATACGAGCATGCTGCTTTTGAAGCAGGGCAGTCTGGTCATGGCATCCGTATGCAGCGTCGAGTATGGCATTCTGATCGATCTCGAATATTATGGCATCATCCACCCGCTGGGATTTGAAGGAGAGCTTCTCGCTGCGGAATTCGTATGGAGCATCGTATTTTATAAAATTCTTTTTACCATGATTTGCTGTTTCGCCGTGGCGATCCTGAGCAGTCTGCTCGCCATCGAAATCATCAAGGCTCGAAAAGAGTTGCACGACATGGAGGATCACATCAAACGGGTGGAAAAAATGGCTGCCGTGGGGGAGATGGCTGCGGGGCTGGCCCATGAAATCAAGAATCCGCTGGCCTCCCTATCGGGGGCTATTCAGCTCATGAAGGATGATGCGCACTATCATCCG
The DNA here is from genome assembly GCA_020056645.1 of Desulfobacterales bacterium. Lineage (GTDB taxonomy): Bacteria > Desulfobacterota > Desulfobacteria > Desulfobacterales > JAHIVH01 > JAHIVH01. The sequence continues at coordinate 2,270 of JAGVHJ010000440.1, read as the reverse complement.
GACACCAACCGGCTCATGAAAATCGCCCTCCGCGAGGCGGACCGGTTGAGCGCGCTCTTGAACGATTTTTTGATGTTTGCACGGCCCAAGGCTGGAAATCCCGTCCCCTTGAGGGTGGACAAGGCGTTGGCGGAGATTCTCGATCTTTTTGAGAACGAGCCTGGCCTGAAAGAGAAGATCTCCCTGAAGCGGATTTTTTTTCCGGATGCATTCATCGAAATAGATCAGGGACACCTGCACCAGGTGATATGGAACCTGCTGATGAATGCGGCTCAAGCCATCGGCCATTCGGGTGAGATCACGGTGAAAATGGAGGCTGTGTCATCGAATGAACTCCGCATCGGCGTGAGCGATAATGGGTGCGGAATCGCCGCCGAAAACCTCAAATCGATCTTCGATCCTTTTTTCACCACCAAAAAAAAGGGGGTGGGGTTAGGTCTTTCCATCGTCCACCGATTGTTGGAATCGTATGGGAGCAGGATCGATGTCGAAAGCGAGGTCGGGCAGGGAACCGCCTTTACGCTTTGTTTTAAACGGTTACACTCAATACATGGTAATAAAAATTAGGATCAACATTCAATAAGGAGAGATGGATATGGAGAGTCTGGACGCCATTTTTGCGCCAAAATCGATCGCTGTTCTGGGAGCCTCGTCAACAAAAGGGAAGGTGGGGCACGATATTTTTGCAAATATCCTTCAAAACGGCTATACAGGAACCCTGTTCCCAGTCAATCCGGGCGCCAATTCCATCCTGAGCGTCAAGTGTTACAAGAGCATCTTGGAGATTCCGGACCCGGTTGATCTGGCCATGATCATCCTGCCGCCGAAGGTGGCGCTTTCCGCTGTCCGGGAGTGCGTGAAAAAAGGGGTGAAGGGGATCATCATCATCTCCGCCGGTTTCAAGGAGGTGGGCGGAGAGGGGGCCATGATCGAAACCCAGATCAAGGAGATCTGCAAGGAGGCCCATATCCGGGTTGTGGGACCCAACTGCCTGGGCGTGATCAATCCATCCCCCGAGGTATCTCTGAACGCGAGTTTTTCGGCCCGCATGCCGGCCTATGGAAATATTTCATTTATCTCCCAGAGCGGCGCGTTATGCACCACGGTTCTTGATTTCGCCGCGGACAGAGGCTTCGGGTTCTCCAAGTTTATCTCCATTGGAAACAAGGCCGATGTGGATGAGCTCGATCTCTTGAAATATTATCATAAAGATGACAAGACCGATGTGGTCATGCTTTACATGGAGGAGCTCCAGAGAGACACCAAAGAGTTCATTGAAGAGGTGAAAACGATCACCTCCGGAGACGATCACACGCCGGTCTTGGCCATTAAATCGGGTCGTTCCGCAGCAGGGGCCGCCGCCGCCGCCTCTCATACAGGGTCTTTGGCCGGTTCCGATTCGGTTTATGACGCCATCTTCGCGGAATCGGGCATCTACCGGTGTGAAACGGTGAATCAGCTCTTTGATTATTCCGAAGCCTTTTCCTGTAAGAAACGGCTTCAGAACAACCGGGTGGCCATCGTGACAAACGCCGGAGGGCCTGGTATCATTGCAACCGATATGACCATCACTTCGGGTCTGGAGCTGGCCGTACTGAGTCCGGAGACCATTGAGGAGCTCCACCGATATCTGCCGCCCACCGCCAATTTCCACAACCCCATCGACGTGATCGGGGATGCGGCCAAGGACCGGTATGAGAACACGCTTGCAACCGTCATTAGCGACAGTAGCGTTGATGGGGTGCTCATCATTCTGACACCCCAGTCCATGACCGATGCGGTGGGAACCGCCGAAGCGATTGTCAAAATCGCCAAGCGCACTCAAAAACCCATCTCGTGCAGCTTTATGGGGGTCGTTGATGTGTCGAAAGGGGTCAAAATTCTTCAAACCAATAAAATTCCGGTATACCCGTTTCCTGAAAACGCGGCGGCGGCCCTGGGGGCTCTCTATCGCGGCACCCGGTGGCTCAACAGAAAGATTCTTCCCCAGTATCCGCTCACATTTGACCGGGAAAGGGCCAAACAATTGATCGATGGCCATCTGGCCGAAGGAAAGGATACGCTGGATGAGCTGGAAGGGTCCGAGCTCTTGAAATGCTATGGATTCAAGACGCTGCCCATGGCCGTCGCCAAGGATGAGGTCCACGCGGTGACCCTTGCGGAAGAGATCGGCTATCCGGTGGTGCTGAAGATCGTCTCTCCCCAGATCCTTCACAAGTCCGACGCATCGGGCGTCAAGGTGAACATCACCGATTCGGAGGGTGTGACCG
>JAGVHJ010000344.1 GCA_020056645.1 Desulfobacterales bacterium | reverse complement strand
ATCCTCGAAATACCTCATGTATTCCTGCGGTCAAAATTTTTTTCCGCCTTGGATTTGAACAAATTTCCTAAAAACTTGAAGATCGAGTGAATAGTTGCAAAGCACGTTAAAAATCCAATTGGAGGACCTCTCTCAATCGTGTCTCTTCATCATGTTTAATGACTTGATATTTAATAGATTCAGATATAGATTGGTCCTCCATGATGAGAGTAACATGTGCATTTTCATAAATAAAAGAGAGATAGCCAGATTTAGCTTTGGCCCTTTCGTCCCCGCTCTTGCCAGGGCAACCGCCCCAGAAAAGAGATTTTCCCGATTCATCTGGGGGGACGCAATCGGGAGGACCAAACCGGTCGATCACTTTCTGCTCCAGCTCCTTGTAAACATGATCGCCGACAAACTGCTCCACCTGGAGCTTGTAGAGCTTCCGGCCTTGTTTGTAAGGGGAGAAAAGCATGCTCGCCACCACCCAGTTATTGATTTTTTCCGGTGGCACTGTCGCGGTGTAAAACAGGATATCGTCGGATCCCCAGTGCTTGACCATACGGACCTCAAGGGAGGGGTAGCGGCCCCTCACTTCCTCCAAGGTCATTCCCAGCTGCAGTCCCAGAATGGTTTTCGACACATCAGACCCATTTGCTAAATGTACTTTAAATAAAATAATAAAAAGAAAAAATGTGATCGTTGAACGAACCATATGCATACTCCCTCCGAGGGGCCGCCACAGGGTAGGCAAGCCTCTTTTTTCATGTAATATCCCCAATGATTTCAGATAACCAGTTGTAATATCCATTAAAAGCAAAAAAATATTGCTTGTACAGATTCTATTTTTAGTTTATGTGCATCCTTGAAACTAGTGGATGTTCGGTGGAACAATACCATATTCGCTAAAGGAATTAAATAGTTATTATGTTTAAGTAACCTGCTGCAATTGGGAGATATCCTTACTGGATATGAATAATCTCATAAGTTATCTGAATTCAGGGCAGACATAATCCAATCGGAAAAGGCAGTCAGGTTGCCTTAAGGGAAAGGATTGTAAGAAGTATGAAAAAGATAATCGTTTTTATTTGGGTGGCTTGCATGGGATACATGCTTTCACCCGACCTCACGCAAAACCAGCCGCCATTAACTATTGAAACGCCTGAACCCCCAAAACCCGTCTCTTATGCAGAAACATCTTTCCCAGAAAAGCACCCGGCCACATCCTCTCTGGACGAATCCATGGCCCAGCTTGAAAAAGAAACCGAGTATTGGGAGCTGATTTTAAAGGCTTCCCAAGAACATCAAATAGAACCGGCCCTCATCAAGGCGATTATCATGGCGGAATCGAGTTATAATCCCCGAGCCGAATCCAAAAGGGGGGCCAAGGGGCTGATGCAGCTCATGCCCAATACCGCTCAGGCTCTTGGGATCGACGATATCTATGATCCAAGCCATAATATCAACGGCGGAACCAAGTATTTTCGATTTCTGTTGGATAAATTCAACGGCAATGTGAATATAGCCTTAGCAGCCTATAACGCCGGGCTTACAAACGTCCAACGCTACAATGGGATTCCGCCCTTTGAATCCACACGGCAATATATTAAAAAAGTAGCGCTCTACCGGAAATACTACCGGAAACAGGTCGCTTGGAGGCTCAATTTGGTTTAGCGACATCCGTTTTCCAACATCCACCGTTTCACTCAATGTTCGAATTTTTGTTAATTCGCCCAACTGCGAATGAGTTTCATACCCCCAGGAAGAGCCCTGTTTGTTGTTATCAGGGCCCGTTCTTCAGAACGGTTCTCGTGTTGAAAAAATTCAAGAATTATTGTTGCGTATTGATAAATGGTTAGGATAAAAGACGGGTAACCGAATTTTCCAGATGGGGTTTTCCTGGACCAAAAAAATAAATAACCAATTGGATTTTAAAGGAACATGATGGAATGCAGTACGATGGAATGATCTTCAGGCCCCCCAGTGAAGCAGACTCGATTCTGCTTCAGGTTACGGTTGGCTGTTCCCATAACAAATGCACCTTCTGCGAGATGTACAAAGCCAAGCGGTTTCAAATTAAAAAAGACGAAGCCATCTTAAAAGATATCGATTATGCGGCCACCCATTTCCGCTTTATGGACCGCCTCTTCATCTGTGACGGCGACGCCCTGATTGTTCCCCAAGCACGACTGATCAAGTATCTCCGTCTGATTAAAGAAAAACTTCCCTGGGTCAAGCGGGTGGGCGTCTATGCAAACACCAAGAGCATCGGCATGAAAAGCGTCGAGGAGCTGAGGGAGTTGAAAGCCCATGGGCTCGGAATCGCCTATATGGGGCTCGAAACCGGCGACGATATCACATTGAAAGCCATCAACAAGGGTGCGACCGCCGACCGAATGATCGAAATGGGAAAAAAAATCAAGGCGTCGGGGATCAAACTCTCGATCACTGTCCTTTTGGGTATCGGGGGCAGAGAGCGCTCCATGGTTCACGCCTCGGAGACGGGCAGGGTGCTCTCCCAGATCGATCCGGACTATGTAGGGGCGCTCACCCTCATGCTGACTCCTGGAACCTCCCTCTACAAAGACCATACCGAAGGGAAGTTCCCGGTGCTCGAAGCCAATGAAATGTTGAAAGAACTGGGTGTTATGATCGCCAATACAAGCCTTTCAAATGGATTATTTCATGCCAACCACGCCTCCAACTACCTGCCCATCCGGGCCAAGTTTCCAGAAGATAAGAACAGAACCCTCCGCATGATCGAGGACGCGCTCAATGGGAAAATATCTCTCAAGCCAGAGCATCTGAGAGGGCTCTAACGATTCGTCATGACACCATTTTCACCCGCTATAACCGCTATTTGAAGGAGATATCAGTTATGAAGACCGGTCAGAACACCCTTGACGACCTTTGCATCAACACCATCCGGACCCTTTCCATGGACGCCGTTCAGAAAGCCAATTCCGGTCACCCTGGAGCGCCGATGGGGCTTGCCGCCGCCGCATACGCCCTCTGGGTGGGGAATCTCAAACACAACCCAAAAAATCCAGGATGGCTCGACCGGGACCGGTTTGTTCTCTCCGGAGGCCATGCATCGGCCCTTTTATACAGCCTCCTTTACCTGACCGGCTATGACCTCTCCCTGGATGATCTGAAAAATTTCAGGCAATGGGGAAGCAAAACCCCAGGTCATCCCGAATTCGGCCACACCCCCGGCGTGGAAACCACCACCGGTCCTTTGGGTCAGGGAGTGGCGAACGCCGTTGGCATGGCCATGGCGGAACGTCACCTGGCAACCAGATTCAACCGTCCAGGCCACGAGATCGTCGACCATTTCACCTTTGTCGTATGTGGAGATGGAGACATGATGGAAGGTGTGGCCTGTGAAGCCGTATCCCTGGCCGGACACCTGGGACTCTCAAAGCTAATCTGCATATACGACGACAATGAAATATCCATTGAAGGAAAGACCAATATCACCTTTACGGAAGATGTGGCCCTGCGCTTCAAATCGTACAACTGGCACACCGTGACTGTTTCAAACGGAAACGACCCCAACGCCATTCGGGAGGCGATCACGGCGGCCAAGAATGAAACGGAACGGCCCACCCTCATTCTCGTCAAGACCCAGATTGCCTATGGCAGTCCCAACAAGCAGGGGACTTGCGACGCCCATGGGGCGCCCCTGGGAGAGACCGAGGTGCGATTGACCAAAAAAAATCTGGGATGGCCCGAAGAGCCCTCCTTTTACGTGCCTGAAGAGGCCTTGAACCGATTCCGGACCTGCCTGGAGGCCGGTGCGAAAAAAGAGACCGAATGGCTTGAAAAATTCAACACCTATAAGAAAGCATACCCGGATCTCGCGGGAGAGTGGGTCGACTGTATGAGCGGCTATCTGACCGACGGATGGGACAAGGAGATCCCCCAGTTCCATCCGGATGATAAGCCCATCGCCACCCGCGCCGCCTCCGGAAAAGTATTGAACGCCATCGCCCCCTTCTTGAAAGGGTTGATCGGGGGTTCCGCTGATCTGGCGCCCTCCAACAATACCTACATGAAATGCGACTCTGAGTTTCAGAAAAACGCATACGGCGGCAGAAACATCCGGTTCGGCGTCAGAGAACACGCCATGGGAAGCATCATGGCCGGCATGTTTCTTCACAACGGTCTCAGGCCCTATGGCGGAACCTTTCTCGTTTTCTCCGACTACATGAGAGGGGCCATCCGGGTCGCAAGCCTGATGAAGCTTCCCCTGATTTATGTTTTCACCCATGACAGCGTGGCCGTTGGAGAAGATGGTCCCACCCATCAGCCGGTCGAACATCTGGCGGCGTTGAGATGCATTCCCGGACTGACCGTGATTCGTCCCGCGGATGCCGTGGAAACCGCCGATGCGTGGCGTCAGGCGTTAAAGACAACTGACGCTCCCATCGCCCTGATTTTAAGCCGTCAGAATCTGCCTGTTATGAGCCATAACGAAACGGGCAACACCGTGCAAAAAGGGGCCTACATCCTTTCGGACTCGAAAAAAGCGCCGGACCTCATCCTCATCGCCACCGGCTCCGAGGTGCATATCGCTGTTGAAGCCCAAAAAATTCTTGAGGAAAAAGGTATCGCGGCCCGCGTGGTCAGCATGCCCAGCTGGGAACTCTTTGAAAAAATGCCAAAACATTACCAGGAGAGCGTTCTCCCTCCCGCTGTCCGGAAACGAATCGCCATTGAGGCGGGATCTGCCATGGGATGGGAAAAGTATACCGGAGGCGAGGGTAAAATGATCGGCATCAACCGCTTTGGCGTTTCAGCGCCCGGGGGCCGGGTTTTGAAAGAGCTCGGATTTACCCCGGAAAATATCGTTCATGAAGCGCTTGCCATGCTATAATATTTAGTTGAAATTTCTCGTAACGAGGCTCTGCCTCGTTACGTATGGTATTAGACGCTACCTGCTCGGCCCTGACGGCGGACACGTCATACTGGGTTACGAGGCAGAGCCTTATACTCGATCTTCAAGTTTTTAGAAAATTTGTTCAAATCCAAGGCGGAAAAAAATTTTGACCGCAGGAATACATGAGGTATTTCGAGGATCAAAATTTTT
>JAGVHJ010000428.1 GCA_020056645.1 Desulfobacterales bacterium | reverse complement strand
GCGGCCCTGCCGGGGGCCAACCTTTTGAAAAGGTTGCCAAACATATCAAAATAAAGGTTCAATAAACACCCTCTAAAAACCTCGTTGACCAGCTTTTTAAAAGCTGGCCGCCGGCATTGATAATTAATTCAAATTATTACTTAAATCACTCACCAAGCCCTATTCTAAATGCGATTCCCCTGGCTACGCGATCCCGTTCAGATGAAAAACACGGCTGAATCGCCGGTCGTTCCGATGCGTTCCATCCATAAAAAGGAACGTTATTTCACGGCCTTAAAATAATATTTCATCATTGACACCCGGCCTGCCTTTTGCGATACTTCTTGAATTTTAGAATATCTTTTCCTCACTTTCAATGTTGATTTCAGATCCTGAGGGAATTTCTTTCGATGAAACGCGATTCTCCGCACCCATCGGGGAGTCCATGAGAGGGAAAAAGGAGATTGACCCATGAAAAAAATTTCGCAAGGCGTCATCGGAATGGTGGTCGCCGCCTGTCTGCTGGGAGGATGCGCCACCGATCCTTATACCGGTGAAAAGAAAATGAGTAAGGCCGGGTGGGGGGCGGTTATCGGTTCGGCGGGAGGGGCCGCGGTGGGGGTTATCGCCGGAAAAAACAGTGAGCAGCGGCGAAAAAACGCCCTGATCGGCGCAGGCTTCGGGGCATTGGCCGGGGCCAGTGTCGGCCACTACATGGGCAAGCAGGAGGAGCGGCTGCGTCAACGGCTCCAGGGATCAGGCGTGAGCGTCACACGAAAGGGGGATCGAATTATCCTCAACATGCCCGGTAATATCACCTTCAAAACCGCCAGCGCCGATATCGCCCCCGATTTTTATGAGGTGCTCAACTCGGTGGTGCTGGTGTTAAACGAGTTCAACAAGACCCTGATCAATATCTATGGACATACCGACAGCGATGGCGGCGACCAGTATAACCAGAGGCTCTCCGAGCGGAGAGCTTCAAGTGTGGGCCAATATCTTGTGGCCCAGAAGGTCAACACAAACCGGGTGATGACCATGGGATATGGAGAAACCATGCCGGTTGCGTCCAACAATACGCCGGAAGGCAAGCAGCAGAACCGGAGGGTGGAGCTGGAATTGGCGCCCTTGATCCAGGAGTAGCCCGCCTTGTCTTGACGTCCTGGGAGCGGCTCTTTTCAAAATATCTGAAAACGCGAGGATGAGATGATACGGATTCTGATCGTGGATGATGAAGAGATCATCCGGAAAGTCATGGTAAAGACATTCGGGAAATATGGCACATGTAAAGTGGTGAGCAGCGGCAGGGACGCTCTCCATGAATTTGAAAGCGCCTTTCAGGGGGAAGAGCCCTTTCATCTGCTTCTCCTAGATCTTTCTCTTGACGACATCAGCGGCCTCGACATCTTAAGGGCCGTGAGAAGGATGGAAAATGAAGCGTCGGTCGAACCAAAAAATCAGGCGATCACCATCATGGTCACCGGAAACCGGGAACGGGGCATGGTCAAGGATTGCATCACATCAGGATGCAACGACTATATTTTAAAGCCCCTAAAGCCCGATACGGTCCGGCAGAAGCTGGAAAAATTCGGCATTTATCCCCTGGCTGGGGCTGACTTGAATAACGAGGGGCAAACCGGTCACGACGGGGAGGAAAAGCAAGGTGAATAAGCCCCTACGTGTAATTTTTTTTAGGAGGGAGCGGCGCGTATGACACCCCGGAAAGCGGTCTTTGCTGGAAGTTGGTACCCAGACAAACCCAGTGCGTGCGAGCGGGAAATTCAGGAATTTTTATCCAGAAAAGATGGGCCCGCCAAGAGTGGAAAACCGGTTTTAGGCGGAATTGTTCCCCATGCGGGATGGTATTTCTCCGGCAAGATCGCATGTAATGTCATTCGTGATGTTCTAGGAGGGGAGAATGAACCTGATGTGACCCTTATCTTCGGGATGCACCTTCACCGGGATTCAGAACCTTTCATCATGGCCGATGGGTCATGGGAGACCCCCTTGGGCGAACTTGAAATCGCAACAAGCCTTGCGGAACGATTGACCCGGCGATTTCACTTTATCGTCGAAACCGCGAGGCGTTTTACCAAGGATAATACCATCGAGCTTCAGCTTCCTTTTATCAAATATTTTTCGAAGCATACGAAAATTCTTCCCGTGGGAGCGCCTCCCTCCGGGATCTCCATTGATATCGCCCACGCCGCGGTCGAAGAGGCCAAGGCTTTAGGCATGAGTCTGGCCGTTATCGGCTCCACGGATTTGACCCACTATGGTCCCAACTACGGGTTCGCCCCTGCCGGTATCGGGGAAAAAGCCCTCTCCTGGGTTCGAGAGGTCAACGACGCCGCCGTGATTCAAAAAATGCGCGATATGGACCCAGAGGCTGTTATCCGGGAGGCCCTGAAAAATCACAACGCCTGTTGCGGCGGAGCCGCCGCCTCGGCCATCGCCGCCCTAAAAAAACTGGGAGCAACCCAGTCCGAGCTTCTCTCCTATCAGACCAGCCACGATAAGAGCCCAGGAAATAGTTTTGTGGGGTATGCGGGCGTTGTGTTTAGATAGTGCCCGAACGAAAACCAAGATTTTTTTTTCGAGTTCAAGGAAGGCGAAAATTTTAACCGCAGGAAGACATAGAAGTATTTCGAGGAT
>JAGVHJ010000150.1 GCA_020056645.1 Desulfobacterales bacterium | reverse complement strand
TTAGTGGCAAAAAGGCCCTTTTGTGAAGTGACATTTACTTTTTTTTCGGATGAGAGATTCGAAGACTTTTCGCCATCTTGATGAATCTCTGCTGAATAGTTTCGATTTTTTTTTAAGGGTGAGAGGATGAGCCCCTCACCTATCACGTCAGGAACCGCTTCTCTGAAACGAGGCGCTCCTCACCCGTCCATGTTCGCCAGAAACGATAAGAGATTATCACCATGGCTTCAGGAACCGCCGCCGGCGATAACAAAACAAGGCCCAAAATAGAGGTGACCCACCTGCTCTATGGGGCCGTGCTTGGGGCCGGTCTATTAAATGGTATATTCCTTTCGACGCACGACCGTTATCCCCTACTGCTCATTCTCCTTGCAGGCCTGGCCGTACTCTTCTATCTCTCTGTAAAAGACGCCGTTCTCTTTCTCGTGATTCTCGTCATTTTTGTGGAGGGGGCCTTCAGTTTGAAAGTCATCGGAAAATACAGCGCCCTGATCGAAGAGGGGGCTCTTTTTCTTTTCATTCTTTTTACGATATTAAGAATCCCGGTGCTGGTTTCCAATCTGAACCGGTTTTCCCATAAAAACGCCAAGTGGATTCTCATGTTTCTCGTGATTGTCATCCTCTCCGAGATCTTTGGATCATACCTGCGGTTCGGCCAGCCGATTCAGATCGGACTCTTCACCTCACGCCACTATTTCCGCATCGGCATCTACTTTTTTCTCGCGACCGTGACCTTCCGGAAAGAAGAGGCCGATCGGTTTCTCCTCCTGGTCTCCCTGATTGGCTTATCTCTGGCGGTGCTGATCCTCATCGACACGATCCTCTTCAACACCGGCGTTATTTTTCATGTGGAGAGGAGCCTGGAGAGACTGGGAGAGGTCCGGTTCAATGTCTCCACTTACCTGATCGCCTTCTCGGCCATCATGCTCTTTATCAGGGGAAGGGACGAGACCCGCCGCAAATGGAGGCTTTTCTACCTGGGAGCCGTGGGAATCTGTCTGGCCGATCTCGTTTATTGCAGCCAGACCCGGGCCGTCATTCTGGCCCTTTTTATAACCCTGACGGTGATTGAGTACCGGAAATCCCGGAAGGTGGTTTTTGCGGCGATCGCCCTTTTCCTCTTCTCCATCACTTATGTGGCGAGCGACGACATTTTATCCACACGGCTCGGCGGCCTCATCAAGCACACCCAGGAAGAGGCCGCAGCCAATAGAGCGAAGAACCCCGGAAACATCAAGATCAGGATGCAGTCGTACAAGTATTATATCCACCTGTGGATCACCCTATCTCCCGTTTTCGGCATCGGCACCTTCAGCAAGACCCGGTTCGCCAATGATCCGGAGTTTTTCGCCCAGGAGAATTTCGGATTTCACCTCTCGGATGTTTATGGCATCGACACCTTTGTCCGATTCGGCGCGCTGGGACTGGCCTTTTTGGTCATGTTCTATTTCAAGGTGATCCGGGATCTGGTCTGGCTTTTAGATCGAACAGGGAAACAGGGCCGGCGGGTTCTGGAATCGATCTTATTTATCACGATTTACACCATGCTCTCTCCCACCCTGGGAAACTTGTTAACCCCCAACTATCTTTTTTTCACCGGAATTTTTTTAGCGATCATACAATCCATGAAGAATGAACTCACCCAAGTGGGGGCGGGATAGATACGTCACCCTTAACCAGGCAAGATAAGGAGAACCGATCCATGTACACCAATCACCGGGCTGTCCTGACCAAGTTGATCAACCTCCTTGAGATACGGCTGAAAAGAACCCGGCTGATTTCAAGACCGCTCACGATCACCCTGGAACCCACCCTGCGGTGCAACTCAAACTGCATCATGTGCAACCGCAATTTCAACCGGAAAGAGGACAAGGCCTCCCAAGGATTCCTCTCCTGGGAGATCTTGAACAAGGCCAAACCCTTTTTCAGACATGCCAAGTCGGTGCTCTTCGGGGGGTTCGGTGAAGCGCTGATGCATCCGGACTATATCCCCATGCTGAAGGCGATCAAACAAGAGGGGCCCTTTGTCTTTTTCTTCACAAACGGTATTCTCTTGACAGAAGAGACCGGTGTCGCCCTGGCCAATGGGGGAATCGACCGGATCAGCATCTCCATGGGCGGCGCCACCCGCTCGACCTTTCACAAGATCAGGGGGGTCGACGCCTTTGACCAGGTGGTGGAAAACATCCAGAGACTCGACGCCTATAAAAAAAAGAGGAACCTGAAGAAACCGGTTCTGGCCTTTAACGTGGTCGCCATGAACTCGATTCTTGAGGAGTTCGAAGCCTTGATCCATCTAGCGAAACGGCTGGGCGTCGAAAGCGTCACCATGCCCAACATGGTGGTTCAGGGAGATTCCCTCATGGAGGAGAGTATCTGGCATCATGAAGAGAGAGCCAGGGAGTCGATTCAACGGACCGCCGCCCTGGCAAAAGCCATGGGAATCCACTATGCGCCGCCCAATCTTGACCGGTGCACGGTGGATTGCCACGAATTCTTCAAGAAATTCGCCATCAACTGGGATGGAACCGTCATGAGCTGCGCCCTGGAACGATACATCGTGGGTGATCTCAAGGAGAACACCATGGAGGAGATCTGGAACGGCCCAGGCATGAGGGGGCTTCGAAAACGCTATTTCGAAGAGGGCATTCAAAGGGTCTGCCCCAATTGTTTCTGTTGGGATAACCGGCCCGAGGCCTATTTTCACCCCTCAAAAAACGCGAGAGAGTTTGCGGAAAAACTCTTTTAACGCTATTTTACGCTATCAGGAGGAAACGGTGACGCCGAAAAAAGCAGCGGTGATTATCATCAACTGGAACGGGAAGAAAAATGTGCTCTCCTGCCTTGAATCGTTGAGCCGGATATCGTCCAGCCCCTTTGGGATCATCGTGGTGGACAACGCCTCGTGGGACGGTTCGCCCGAGGTGATCAAAGAGCGGTTTTCCGATGTGCGGGTGATTGAAACCGGATCGAACATCGGCTACGGCGCGGCCTGCAATCTGGGAGCGCTCCACGCCCTGGGTCAGGGGTACGATTATCTCTACTTCTCCAACAACGATATCCTGTTTCATCCCGATTTCCTGAAGCGCCTCGTTGACCGGATGGGTGCGGAACCCGATCTGGGGATTCTGGGCGCGTCTGTCTATCATATGGACCGGCCCGATGAGATACAGAGTCTGGGACTCCGGTTCGACCGGTTCCATCGCATCCACAATATCGAAGCGATTGATGGGAACGCCACCGATGGATCCTTCCCTGTGGATAGCATCATGGGCGGCGCTTTTTTGATGACCAGGGAGGCCTTTACTCAAACCAGTGGGTTCGATCCCTTCTATTTCATGTACTTCGAGGAGGTGGATTTGTGTGCCCGGACCAGGGGAAAAGGGTTCCGGGTGGCCACGGCATTGGACGCCGTGGTGTGGCACCAGGTCTATGGTTCCTTTGACGGGGATGAAACGCCTCTCTCGGTGTACTACCGGTTCCGGAACCACCTGCTCTTTCTCAAGAAAAACCGCTCAAAAGCGGATTATATCACCTATGTGGCCGCTGGTTTCGCTTATGTCGTTCCCAGAAAGGTGTTGCTTTCGATCAAACAGAAAAAGGGGCGTCTGATTTCCGCCTGTTTGAAGGGATGGATCAATGGCCTCACGCTGATGCCGATAAAACACCAATAGAATCGTAACTATTCAGCACCTATCTTGCCATGTATGTCCATGAATAGGCGCCGCATAGTTACATAGAATCAAGGATAGCCCCATGAAAATCGCTTTCTTCTCAGGCCCCATTGAGTATTCGGTATGCCTTGCAAACGCCCTTTCCCAGGTGTGCGAGATCGATTTTTTCTACAGCGAGCGCTACGCGAAATTACGGGATGACTCCATTCTTGGACTGCTTGATGGAAAAATCCGCAAAATTCCCATCACCCCATACCGTATCCGGGACCCAAGAAATATTAGAAAGTATATGGCGGTGGCGAACCGCTTGAAGGCCTATGATTCTATTCATATTCAGACAGCCGATATCTGGCTCTCCCTGTTCCGGTTTTTATATAAAAAGGTTCCGATGATATTTACCGTGCATGACCCGGAGCAGCACAGCGGGCTCAACCCATGGAACTTCATCTATCAGGACCTGGCCCAGAAGATCGCCATCCAGCACGCTTCCGAATATTTTGTGCATGGAGAACGGCTTAAGACGCTTCTTGCAACAAAATACCGGCTGGATGAAGAACAGATCCATGTGATTCCCCATGGGGAGTTCTCCTTTTACAAACGATTTCCATCCGGAAAGAATCCGCTCCCAATTCCGGGAAGCCGGAAGGTGATTCTTTTTTTCGGCTCCATCCGGAAAAACAAGGGCCTTGAGTATCTGATCCAGGCGGAGCCTCTGATATCGAAGGATTATAACGACTACCGGATCGTGGTCGCCGGAAAGTTCCCCGGAAACCTGGCGGAATATCAGAAACGCATGGTCAACCCGGATAAATTCATCATTCTCGATGAGTATATTCCAAACAGCCGGGTTTCGGATCTCTTTGAAAGCGCGAGCATGGTGGTTCTTCCTTATACCACGGCGACCCAGAGCGGGGTTCTGCCCCTGGCCTTCGGCTATGGAAAACCGGTCATCGCCACCGATACGGGAAGCATCCGGGAGGCCTTGGATGATGGCCGCACCGGGTTTGTGGTTCCGCCATGCGACGCGCATGCGCTGGCCCAGGCCGCCCTGAAGCTGTTAACCGACGAAGAGACCTTGAAACAATTCGGAGAAAACGCGCTGATGGATGCGAAAACCAGGCTCTCCTGGGATACCATCGCCGGAAAAACCCTTGGCGTCCATGAAAAGCACTTAACAGAGACGAACCGCAAAAGGAGCATCCTCATGATCGGCACCGATCTTGGAACCAAGGGGGGGGTCAGCGCCGTGGTCAGCCACTATCTCGCCTCCCCTTTAAACGACCGCTGCCGGATCGATTACCTCCCCAGCCATCGAGAGGGAGGGATGGCCGTCAAAATCACCGCCGCCCTCAAAAGCTATGGACTCTTTTTTTACCGCCTCATTGTTTTCAGGCCCCATATCGTTCACATTCATGCGGCTTCCCGGGGCAGCTTTTACAGAAAATCCTTCTTCGTCATTCTTTCCAAATGGTTCGGAAAAAAGGTCATCTACCACCACCATGGGGGGGAGTTCATGATCTTTTTTCATAACGAGAGCGGATGGCTCACGCGGAAATGGATCGGCTGGATATTAAAAAAACCCGATCTGATTCTGACCCTTTCGGAAAACTGGAAAGAGAACCTCCTCACCATCAACCCGGCCCTTCCGGTTCAGGTGCTTCCAAACCCGGTCTCCATGCCAGCCTGCTCCTGTGAACAAAACAAGGAGCCCGTGACGATCCTCTTCATGGGCCGACTGGTTTCTCAAAAAGGGATCATGGATCTGATCGATGCCGCGGCCATCCTCTCCTCCCACGCCCTCTCCTTTACCATGGTATTTCATGGCGAAGGGGAAACCGAGCGTTTCAAGGATCGATGCCGCGAAAAAAAAGTGGAAGATCGCGTCATGTTTAAAGGCTGGGTCCATGGCAAGGAAAAGGAGGCAGCCTATCTAAATTCCCAGATTTTCGTCCTCCCCTCCTATAACGAGGGGCTTCCCATGGGAATTCTCGAAGCGCTCTCCTACGGTATGCCGGTGGTGGCGACCCGGGTGGGCGGCATTCCCGACGCCGTGAAGGATGGGGTGAACGGATTCCTCACTCTCCCCGGCGACGTGACGGACCTCGCGGAGACTCTTGCCCGGTTGATCGAGAGCCCGGAGTTGAGAATCCAGATGGGAAGCGCGGGCAGAGCCCTTGCGTCCGCCCAT
>JAGVHJ010000480.1 GCA_020056645.1 Desulfobacterales bacterium | reverse complement strand
GCGCAGGAATAGGGCATTACGGACGGCTTTATGCTATCTGTCGGTCGCCCTTTGGTTTGTGACGCCAGTGGTTTTTATGGCGTGTGGACCCAAGTCGGCGCCAGTCGTAAAAGAACCAAGCAGCATGGAATCGAACCGTCCAGGAGCGGTGGAGTGTATAGACATCAAGAATGACGCCTCTGGAATCGGCGGTGGGTCATCCTCTATGGTGTACACCTCGGATGAAAAAGGAAGAGGGCCCGCAGAGAGGGCTGCGCAGCCTCAACCTGAAAAACAGGCCGGAGAAAAAGAGAGATCGTCCGTGCCGGGCTCCTCCATGGTTCCCTCCTTCATGGCCGCTCGCGTCGCGTCAAGTATGGAGCCCAAAACCGTGGCCAAGTTGTCCGAGGGCCTGCCTGTGGATAAAGCCGTTGATATCACCATGCGTCTGGATCGTGATTTCCTGGCCGAAGTGACCAAGCATCTGAACCCAAAGAAAGCCTCCTTGATCATCGAAAAGTGTCCGGATGAACTGCTGGTCGATGTGGCCCGGCGCTTGTTGAAACAAAAAGAGTATCGAGTGCTGGGAGCCTTGGCCGATCATCTGTCGCCTGAAAAATTAAGGATACTGGCCGTTCAACTCGTCGCCACGGAAAATATTCAGGTGGCGGGTCATATGAAAAACAGGGCGTTGATCGGCAAGGTGATCGTCACCTTTCCGGACGCCTATATGATCGAGCTGATCAAAGGAAGCGCGGCCTTGAACAGCTATGCGCTGGCTGCCGAAGTGATTCAGGAGATGGATCAGAAACGGCGGGTGGATTTGCTGGGCGCTCTTTCAAAGGGAGAGGGGACGATAGATGCGTTCTTGAAGGAGGTGGTTCCCCATATGGCTCCTGAAGAGTGCGCGGCGATTATTGAGGAGAGTTCCGATCAGACCCTGATTACCCTGATCCAGGGGTTTACCGCTGGAAAAGAGCACCGCCTCTTGGCGTCGCTCGCCGATCGCCTGTCATCTGAAAAGTTGACAGTTTTAGCCTCAGGCATGCCCCCCTCCCACATCATCCAGGTCGCCGACCATATGCGGAACCGGACACTGATCTCCAGGATCGTTGAGGCGTTTTCCGATGAGTATCTGATCGCTCTCATGGATGAGAGCGCCGAGCTTAATAGATACCGGCTTGCCGCGGAAGTGATTCAGGAGATGAAAAATGACCGGGTGATTCGTCTTCTTTGTCAGATCACCCAAAAGGATTTTCCCATAGAGGTATTTATTCAGCAGACCGCCCTCTACCTGAAACCGGAAAAGGCGGCCCTGATCCGGAAAAGAGCCGCCTGTTAAAAATGGCGATTTCCTATTCAAACTGTTTTCTGAACGCCAGGAATTGGGCTTTGAGCGCATCAATCTCCCCTTGCAGTGCCTCAACCTTGCTTTCCAGAAGAGCGATCCGTTCCCTCTCTTTTTCACTGACATCATCGGCGGGTGTTCCATCCGTCATCAGTTCTTCGGCGTATGAATCGGTTTCTGATTGCTGGGGGATCTCGCAAAATAGATGGGCGTAGCGCGTCTCTTTTTGACCAGGCCTTCGGGAAAGCTGAACCACAAAGGGGCCTTTTTCGTGGGCCGATAGTTTCCCCAGGGTGTGTTCAACAGAGGCCAGCCCATGGAATTCCGCGAGGCGCGAGGCGCGGGTCCGGAGCTCTCCCGGTGTCTGGGGACCCCTTAAAAGCAATTCACAGAAGATGGCGAGTTCCCAGAGCGAAAAATCGGCCACATCCTTCATGTTGTGCTCGAACTTGGGCATCCGGCTTCCGTGGGTCCTGACCTGCCAGACCAGATGCCTCTCTCTCAGGCGCTGTAAATGGGTTTCCACATCCTCTTCTCCCAGCTCCATGACCGGATGGCGATTCGATTTCTGGTTACAGGCATTGACCAGCGCGTTGAGGGTTAAGGGATAGTAGTCGGGAGTGGCGATCTGTTTTTCTATCAATACTCCCAGGATTCGGCCTTCAACAGGGGTTAGGCGGTGCTCCATGGTTTTTTTCATCCTCTGGGATAGTCTTGTTCAGGAACCATTTCTCCATTACCATAAACGAGGATAGGGCG
This sequence comes from Desulfobacterales bacterium, assembly GCA_020056645.1. GTDB lineage: Bacteria > Desulfobacterota > Desulfobacteria > Desulfobacterales > JAHIVH01 > JAHIVH01. The sequence goes on along the minus strand of JAGVHJ010000480.1, from coordinate 1,813 downwards.
GCTCGTTTTGAAACGATTCTATTCCGGCTTTTTTCGGATAACAAGCCTAAAATGACAGCCAACAATGACGGAAACGATGGATGGCCCAGAGCGCCTATTTTTGGGCTCTTTTTTTTGATGGGGTTGAGTCTTGACGCTTGGCCTCGAACCTGAAATAGATCAATCTATTGAACATAAAAGCGTTTTCGGTCCATGATTATCATGCAATTACAATTGGATTCACCGGAGGCTCCATGAATATCACCGTCACTCTAACCAGGAATCTCCTTAAGGAGTTGGGCATCCCTCAGATGAGAAGAATCGGCCTGATTTGTCTGATACTCATAACAGCCGTTATTGCGGGGCCGATCAGCGGCCATGCCTGTTCCTGCGCCTGGCGGGGACCCTTTCTGAGAGTTGCGGGCGAGTCTCTTCTGGTGATTCGAGGAAGAATCCTCCGCCACCATCCAGGGCCGGCTCCCTCCATGGATGTCCTGATTCTTGAAACGCTCAAGGGGGGGATTTTGGATTCGGGGCTATCTGTTCAGATGGGGGATGGAATGCTTTGCAGGCCCTCTTTGGAAGGTTTCCCGCCGGGCAGTGAATGGATTCTGGCCTTGAACGGCCCAGGAGCAAAACCCGGCAAAGGCCTGGCGTTGTCCCATTGCGGAGAGTATTGGCTATCCGTTGAGAAGGGTGTTGTCGCAGGTTCCATCGACGGCATGCAACATGAGAAACAAAAGATCTCTCTTGAGGAGTTCAAAAACCGGTTCCGCTGAAACCCTTAAAAAATGGGTGCCCGGCCATTGAATGGAGCTCGTTTTCCTTGGATACAGGGGGCCGACGTTGAGAGGAGCGGGAGAGTCCTTGTCACATGCTCTCCCAGCTCCTTAAGATTCATTGCAAAATAATCTGAACTCTTGCATCTCATCTTCAGGTCATCTGTGTACGATTCTTATTCGCGAAATCCTCGACATAGAGCGACCATGCCTGCGGTTTTGCTCAATCGAATCGGAGAAATCCAACCTAAATATGGCTGAACTGGCAAAAACCCGGCCTGAAGGCCTCAAACCGTTTGCCAGTTCTATCGCAAAAAGCATTCGAATCTCTCATCCGAAAAAAAATAAATGTCACTTCACAAAAGGGCCTTTTTGCAGCTAAAGTAACGCCATACTGAATAGTTACCCTTATTTTAGAATTTCAGGGACGAGAGGGTCCGCAGAATCGGATTTTTCAGGTCGGAAAGCCCGGCCTCTCTTTCAGAAACCGCCTCCTTGCCGCTCTTTTTTTCAAGCTTGAGGGCCGCCGTATTCTTAACATAAAAAACAGGCGGTTCGTAGGTCCAACCTGCTTTCAACCGCCTCTCTTCTATCTTGATGGCGACCAGTAGATAGCGTCCAATGACATTGGCGATGAGCCGGGTTTTTAATCCAAAGGTCTGGTAAATATCGTTGAGAAGGGTGTCGAGAAGTTTTTTCATGTAGGTGTCGTTCTGGTAGATCTTTCTCATGGCCCATACCGCACCTGCGTAGGTGGATCGGATGGGCATAACATCCCTATCAAAACGGTCCCTTACCCGTTTTTCCGGATGGTTCTTGTATTTGATATAGCCGTCCAATGTCACCCGGATCAAGCGGGCCAGGCTGGGCCCGTTCATCTGGAAATCCTTCTTAAAGGCGTTGATGAGATAGTCGCCTTCCTGACCGTTTTTGATGTGGGGATGGCGATAGTTGAACCGGAACTGACCATGGGCGTCCGCAAGGGGGAACTCATCCTGAGAGAGGAGCGATCCCTCTTTCTTATGGGCGGCGTAAAGCGGGGTTCCTGGATTGGG
>JAGVHJ010000383.1 GCA_020056645.1 Desulfobacterales bacterium | reverse complement strand
TGGCCACTCCCACGGGTATTTTATAGAAATCGATCACCATCATTTTTACGCCGATGAACATCAGAATGATCGCCAGGCCGTACTTGAGCAGGTGGAAGCGCTCGGCCATGTCGGCCAGCATGAAATACATCGCCCGTAAGCCCAGGATGGCGAAGATGTTGGAGGTAAAGACAATGAACGGATCGTTCGTGATGGCGAATATGGCCGGGATTGAGTCCACCGCGAAGATGAGGTCGGTCGCCTCCACCAGCACCAGCACGAGGAACATCGGGGTGGCGTAGCGGATGCCGTCTTTCAGAATGAAGAATCGGTCTTCGTGATACTCGTTGGTGATCTTTATATGGCCGCGCATCCAGCGCAGAATGGGATTCCTTTCCAGGTCAGGCTCATGGCTGGAGAACACAAGCATCTTTACGCCCGTAAGGATCAGGAAGAGGCCGAAAACGTATAGGATCCAATGAAACTGGGCGAGCAAGATCGCCCCGATGTAGATGAGAATCGCCCGCATCAGGATGGCCCCCAGCACCCCGTATAGCAGCACCCGTTTTTGGAAGGCCAGTGGAACGGAAAAAAAACTGAAGAGGGTGATCCACACGAACACGTTATCCACGGCCAGCGATTTTTCGATCAAATAGCCGGTCAGGTACTCCACCGCCTTGGAGTTGGCCGTTTCCCGTCCAAAATGGCCCTCTAAATACCACCAGAACCAGGCGCAGAAAACCAAGGCGATTAGAATCCACACCATGGACCACAGGGCCGCTTCCTTGATGCTCACCCGATGGTTTCCTTGGGTTTTTAATACAACAAAGTCGATGGCCAGTAAAACCACGACGAGCAAGGTGAATCCGAGATAGAGAATCGGAGTGGCGACAGATTCAATCATTCTTTTTTCCTCCAATAAATAAAGGGTTCTTCAGGGCGACGGCCTTCTCAGAAATGGACGGCAAGCCAGATGGTGTCGCCCTCGGGGTCGGTCCACTCGACCCGGTGTTTCACATGGGCCCCTATCCTGAAATAGTCGCCCGCCTTCAGGACCAGGATATCCGGCTGGTTCTCGATCTTCAGTCCGGCACGCCCCTTCACCACCAGGACAAACTCCTCTTTTTCCGGGTCGTACCAGAATCCTTGGGGGGAGGCGTGGCCCCTTGATACGATCCGCTCGATCACGATTTTCTCCGTTTGGCAGAGCGTGTCGAAACGCTCTTCCGGCAAGGCTTCTGGTATATCGTCGAGTAACGATCCCATTCATCACCCCTTATGGGCGGCTTTCCATAATCAATGAAAGAGATGCCGCGTCATCCCTTGGTTGATTTCCGCGCCATAAAGAACAGAACATTCCCAATCTGTCTGAGGCGCACATCGGTGAAGTGCTTTGACAGGCCGTCGGCCAGCTCTTCCTTGATGTCGGATCGATTGTTGAAGATTCCGTTCCTGTTGTAGGCATCCATGACCAGTTTCGCCATGACGTTCTGACCGGGATGATAGATGGCGGTTGAGCCGAAAAGGAGGCCATCATCGTTCAGATATTTCCCCAGGCTCCCCAGGGCCTCCCCCTTTTCCTTGAAGGTTCCAGGAACACAATGGAGCACGTAATTGAGTCCGATGGAGTCGAACCGATGGGCCGTGAAGGGGAGATCTTCCAGAATATTGGCCTTGAAGGTATCTGCTTGAAGCGGAGCCAGCCTTTTTTTCGTCGCCTCCAGGCAGTTTTCATTCAGATCAAGCAGGGCGATGGACGATAGTTTTCCGGCATCCAAACATTTTTTTAGAAGGTAACCCGTGCCAACCCCGACTTCCAGGTGATTTTTTGAGATGTTTTCCAGATAAAAATCCACAATCCTCGCTTCCGGGCACTGGAAAAAAACCGGTGAAACACACTTATAGACATACAAGTCATAAAATGAGAGCAGAAAGGGGCTGTAAACGCGCACTGCTTTGTGCGCCTTAAAAACCGTTTTGTTTTTTACACCATCCATTTTTATCACTCCATTGATTGAAAAAGGTAAATATTCAGCAGCTATTCATCAAGATGGCGAAAAGCCCGTTTTGTTCGTTCCCTATTTTTTTCGGGAGCTTCGAAGCGCTCATCCGAAAAAAAGCGAATGTCACTTCACAAAAGGGCCTTTTTGCCACTAAAGTCAGACTTGGCAGACTTGGTGTCACATCTTGAACTGTGATTAATTTGTTTTTAATCAATAATCAAGATGTGACACCAAGTCTCCAACTATTTTTTTAAAGCCTTTGTAAGGATCGGTCCTATACCCCAAGCGATGATAAAACCTGTGAGCCTCTCTTCGATTAGCGGAAGAGATCAGGGCGATATACCGGCACTTTCTCTCTTGCGCGATGATTTCTGCTTCTTGCATGAGAAGGGTGCCAATTCCCTGTCCACGTTCATCTCCGGTAACTATCATGTTTTCGATGATCATAAAGGGCATGCACTTTCCAAACAGGTCGTGACACACAATCGCCGCAAGGGAGCCAACCAAGACGCCATTTTTCCTGGCGCGGAGAAGATAGTAGTTCCTATCCTGGAGAATCATGGGCAAAAGCTCTCTCATTCTGATTATATCGGCCTCTTCATCAATCAGTTCCCGTTGAAGAATCGCCAATTCATGCAGATCTTGCTGGGTCAGAAGAGCGATGTCAATAACGTGTTTTTTCAATTTTTTTTCCGCTCTCTTGCTTGTGTTCAGGATTGATACCATTATACTCGGTTATCAAAAAAAGGGGTTCACTTTATCGCCGCTTCTTACTTATCACTCAATTGTATTGTTTCATAATTGAAATAGTGGTGCAATGTCAAGAAAGGCCCTTTGCCAGAGGTGCTTAATTTTAACGCCTTCGCGGATGCCGCCTTGGTATCCTCTTGAATGCAAAATGGAATAGAAGGCTTGAAAAATAGGCTGGGGACCCATGGTTCACCATATGGTTGTCAAATTTTTTTAAAGTTTGACCCCCGGCAGTCTGGGAACATGCATTGCCGGAATATCGATACATGACGCTGGACGATCCGGCGCTATTGGCGCAAGCGGTCTCCGACCCGGTCTTTTTTCTTGATTCCATTGGTGAGCCGTGCATTATCGATGAAAGTCAGCTTGCGCCCGGCATTCTCTCCTATGTCAAAATGCGGGTGGACGCGGATCGGAAGGTGAATGGCCGGTTTGTTTTTACGGGATCCCAGCAGTTTGGTGTGATCAGGAACCTGGGGGATTCTCTGGCCGGAAGAGTTGCGCTGTTGGATCTCCGCCCATTTTCAGTAGGCGAGATGAAAGATGCGGCGCCATTGAATGGGGGCTTGG
>JAGVHJ010000231.1 GCA_020056645.1 Desulfobacterales bacterium | reverse complement strand
TTACATCTTAAAGAGTCAAAAATGGCGTTCGCCATTGATAAATATATAAAAAAGTATTTAGAATTTTCACCTTGTTCTATGGTATACAGGGAATTGTAAAGATCGCAGAAGAGCCTCTGAAAAAGATGCATTAAAATGCGACCCCACATATTGAAAAAAACCACATTCTTTTTAAATAAAGCCAGCAAATGGTGACAATCATGACATTACGGCGAACCATACGTATCTCTCTTATTTATTGCATGGCACTGATAATAGCCATGGTGGTTGTTTCAACGCCCTTGATGTGTTTTGCACAGACATCCGGGAGCGTGATCAAAGTCGGAAGTGAAGTGGAATTCCCCCCCTTTGCCGAAGTGGATCAAGAGGGTCGGGCAGCGGGTTTTTCCGTTGATCTCATCAAGGCGGTCTCAAACACCATGGGCCTAACCCCTTCATTTACAACGGGTTCCTGGGATAAAATGTGGAACGGTTTGGTTTCAGGTCGGTTTGACGTCCTGCCCATTGTTGCGATCACTGAAGAGCGAAAACAACGGGTTGATTTCAGCGTCCCGCACACCGAGACGTTCGACGCTTTTTTCGTAAAAGAAGGCAACCCTCCGATTCATTCCATTCATGAAGCGGAAAACAAAACCATTGTCGTGATGCGATCCGATGCTGCTCATCATGAACTTACGGACCGAACGTTCAAAGGGAAACTGGCCATTGTTGACACCATCCCCGAAGGCTTGCTCCTGTTATCATCAGGAAAACAGGACGCCATGCTCTGCTCCAAGCTGATCGGTGTTCTTGCCATGGAAGAATACGGAATAAAGGGCATTACGGCCGGGCCCATTATCGGCGATTATAAACGTGTTTTTTCCTTTGGCATCAAAAAAGGGGCTGGCGACTTAAGGGAAAAAATCAACCAGGGACTTGCCATTGTCAAATCAAACGGCGAATACGACCGGATTTATACCAAATGGCTCATTTCAAGAACGCCCCATAAAACAAAACCTCAAAAACAGACGCCCCTCAAAACGATCATTATTGATAACTATTCCCCGTACACCTTTGTAAACTCAAAAGGCGCTCCCGATGGTTACAGTGTGGAACTGGCAAAATCGGTGGCCAACGTGATGGGTATGGATCTCGATATCCGGGTGGACACATGGCAGAACGCGATGAGCGCTTTGAAATCAGGTCAAATTGATTTTCTTCCCATGATGGCCTTTCCCCGGAAAGAGAAAAAATATTCGATTTTTCTGCACCCCATACCACCGCTTACGATGCTTTTTTTATCAGGACCGGTTCGGAAGAAATCCGCTCATTAGACGATCTCCACGGGAAAAGGGTCATTGTTTTGAAAAATGACATGGCCCATGATTTTTTTCAGAGTTCAGGTCTTTCAAAAAACAATCCGCTGATTCTTGCGGATTCCCTTCCGGACACGCTCATCAAGCTTTCAGCAGGCAAGGGGGATGTGGCCCTTATGCCCAAACTGGTGGGGCTGATTCAGATGCGCCAGCTTGAACTTACCAATCTCAAGCTCTCCCCCCTGGTTGTTGACGCCTACAACCGCCCCTTCAGTTTTGCCGTTCAGAAAGGGGATCATATTCTTCTGGACAAATTAAATCAGGGTATTGCCATTCTGAAATCCACAGGACAAAACCACAGGATATATGACACATGGTTCGGTGGGCTGGAGCCCCGCAGAATATCCATACAAACGGTCATTGCGTATGCTATAGCCGGGATTATCGGTTTTCTGATTATCGGTATGGTTCCACTCATCTGGTCAATTGTCCTGAAAAAGCAGGTAAAAAGTCGTACAAAAGCTCTTGAAGAAGAGATTAAGGAACGTCAAAGCTCTGAAGAAGCCTTGCGGGCCAGCGAATCTCGTTATGCCATGACCCTTGACGCAGTCAATGACGGAATCTGGGACTGGGATGTTACAAGTGGCAAAGCTTTTTTCAGTGCCAGGTATTACGTGATGCTCGGTCATGATAATGCGGAATTCACTGCCTCATACGCCACGTGGCGACAGATGGTTCATCCGGAAGATATTGAACGGGTCGAGACGGATTTGCGCGGGAGTATCGAATCCGGCAAAGGATTTAACATCGATCTCAGGATGAATATGAAATCCGGAGAATGGCTCTGGGTCTGCAAACGCGGAAAAGCTGTGGAATGGGACTCCGGGGGAAAAGCACTGAGGATGGCGGGGACGCTCAGCGACATTACCGAGCGCAAAAAAACCGAAGAAGAACAGTTGAAATTTCAAGACCTTTTGTCCCATGCACAGAAAATGGAGTCCATTGGACGGCTGGCCGGGGGAGTTGCCCATGACATCAACAACATGCTGAGCATCATCATGGGTAATGCGGAAATAGCCCTTGATTCACTGGATCCTTCAGACCCTAACAAAGAGAATATGGAAGAAATTCTTTCAGCCAGCAAGCGATCAACCCTTGTGGCCCGACAACTTCTGGCCTTTGCCAGAAAACAGACCATTGCTCCCAAAGTGTTAGATTTGAATGAAACCATCGCCGATATTCTGAAGATGATAGGGCGGCTGATCGGAGAGGGCATTCATTTACAATGGAAGCCGGGAAATGATTTATGGCATGTAAAAATGGACACCTCCCAGATCGATCAGCTTCTGGCCAATCTGACGATAAACGCAAGGGATGCCATCGGCGATGTGGGCAGGGTGATCATCGATACCGCGAACATACAGCTGGATGAAGCCTATTGCAAAACCCACGGAGACTATATCCCGGGGGATTATGTCGTGCTTTCGGTCAGTGATGACGGATGCGGCATGGACAAAGAGACCCGCGACAATGTCTTTGAACCTTTCTATACAACCAAGGATCTCGGTAAGGGAACCGGTCTTGGCCTTGCCACGGTTTACGGCATTGTAAAACAAAACAAGGGTTTCGTCACTGTTTACAGTGAACCGGACCAGGGCAGCACCTTCAGGATCTTTATCCCCAGATTCCTGTCCGATGAAATGCCGGATGTTAAAATTACCGAATCGATAAGGCCGCCAACAGGAACGGAAACGGTTCTGATGGTTGAAGATGAACAGTCGATTTTGAAGTTGGGGAAAGCCATGCTCAAGAGACTTGGTTATACTGTTCTGTCAGCCAACACCCCGTCACAAGCCCTTGAAATTGCAGAGAGCCACGAAGGGGAGATACACCTGCTTTTAACCGATGTGATCATGCCTGAAATGAATGGGAGTGTCCTGGTTAACCATCTGCTCAAACTTAAACCTGAAATAAAACATCTGTTCATGTCCGGCTATACGGCAAACGTCATCGCCCATCATGGTGTTCTGGAGGAAGGTATTCATTTTATTCAAAAACCCTTTTCCCTGAGAGATCTTTCAATAAAGATAAGGGAGGCTCTTGAATAAAAAAACCGCCGGAATAAGGGGTTCTAAGCCCAAAACCGCGGAATTTCCTTTATCATATATAAACAGATAGTTATAATTTTGTCATAAATTGCTATCAGTCTGTCTTGGATAATAC
>JAGVHJ010000530.1 GCA_020056645.1 Desulfobacterales bacterium | reverse complement strand
AATACGCCATGTATTCCTGCGGTCAAAATTTTTTTTCCGCCTTGGATTTGAACAAATTTCCTAAAAACTTGAAGATCGAGTTTAATAAATATAAAAATGGAACGCTATTGTTCGCGATATATAGAAAAGGAGAGTCAATTTGTCAATATCTTTTTTGTATCTTAAAAAAATATATAATCAAAAAAGAAACATGGTGGATGGGAAAATATCTGGATGGATCGCGGGTGCTCTTATTCTGGGTGATACGATACGCCGCCGTTCATGGGGTGTTGTTTCTTCAAGGAATCATTCATGTGGCTGGATGGCTTCAGGAGAGACACGGGTGATTCCTTCCTGAAAAATAGACGACATGATCCTGGCGAGTCTCTTTATATGATGTCTTGTCTCTTCTTTTGTTCGGCCTGGGTAGTTTCTGAAGGTCATCAGAAGACCGGTGATCGCCGAGAGATAGGTGTGGGAGAATAGCCTCAGGCAGGCGCTCGCGCCGGCGTTTTCCAATACCTGATCGATTTTGTCGATAAAGGAGCGCTGTAGCGTGTTGAATTTAATCAGGAGGTCTGGATTCATTTTCCCCTTGATCATTAAAAAACTCATCATCTGGAAGGTGGGTTCACTTTCAATCAGGTGATCCGCGATGGCCATGGAAAAGGTCTCGATATTCATGGGGCCTCCCTTCATCTTTTTTTCCAGCCAGAATTGAAGCACGCTCATATCCTTGATGAACGCCTCAATGAAGAGATCTTCCCTGCTGGCGAAATACCTGTAAATAGAGGCTGCGGAGACACCCACTTCAGCGGCGATGTCCCTCATGCCGATTTCGTCGAACGGCATTTTTTCAAGAAGGTTCAGCGTGGCGTAAATGAAAAGCTCTCTCCTCGCTTCTCGTTCCTCATCCTTGAGCTTAAGAAATTTCGATTTTTCAGGCATGTTGCGTCTCCTTCTATTCTGGCGCTCAGAATGTCGAGCATTTGGGGGCTTTTTTTCGCCTAATTGAGATCCTTGAAATACTCGGTCTATTTCTGCGGTTAGAACTTTTTCCGCCTTGGATTTGAATAAATTTCCTAAAAACTTGGTAACTATTCAGCAGCGATTCATCAAGATGGCGAAAGGACCGTTTTGTTCGTTCCGAAAAAAAAGTAAATGTCACTTCACAAAAGGGCCTTTTCGCCATTAAAACAAGGCCATACTGAATAGTTACAAAACTTGAAGATCAACTGTAATGCAGATAAAACTGTTTTGTGTCTGACACGATCAGGTAACTATCTTTAACAAAGTTCAGTCATGGTTTCAAGGGAATAGTCAGCAGAACCGGAACTTTTAACTCAATGTTCAAGTTTTTGTTAATTTGTCCAACTCATGCGTTGGAAAAAAAAATTGATCCTCGAAATAGGCCGCCTATTCCTGCGGTCAAAATTTTTTGTAACTATTCAGCAGCGATTCATCAAGATGGCGAAAAGCCTTCGAATCTCTCATCCGAAAAAAAGTAAATGTCACTTCACAAAAGGGCCTTTTTGCCACTAAAGCAACGCCATACTGAATAGTTACATTTTTTTCCGCCTTGGATTTGAACAAATTTCCTAAAAACTTGAAAATCGAGTTTAAAAATATGCTTACAGGAGCGCAGCCGCGGCTCTTTTTTTAGGTGTAATCCGTCCAAACTTCTGAAGGGATTTATACATCCGGTAGAGGTTTGTTTTTTTCTTTTCCGGCACACCATTTCTCCGGATGTAATCCTCTGCTGCGCTGATCATGCGCATCCCGACTTTGCCGTCCAGGTAGGGGTCGTAATTCTCCACCAGCCATCGCCGTTTTGCCCGGAAGGGGTCCTTGTCAAGGAGCTGGTCAAAGGCCTCTTTGAGAAGGGTGGGCTCTTGCACGTCCAGGGCGAACTTCTCCTTGGCGATGTTTCTGAAGGTGATGACCGGTTTGTCGAGAAGAAGAAATTCATGAACCACGGAAGAGGTGTCTGAAATCATCACGTCTGATACGAGAATGTATTTGGAAATATTGTGATCGTCGATATAAAGGATGTTCTCTGTTTCGTCCGCAAGCCCTTGATAGAGAGTGACCCATTTTTTCTTTTCAAGGGGATGAAATTTCATCAGAAGGAGAATATCCCGTGTCTGGGCGAGCTCTTTCAATGCGTCATAGAGATAGGGAAGGGAGGTGAGCTTTTTCGAAAATGTGGGCGCGTAGAGAACGATTCTCTTCTTTCCATGGGTTTCCAGGAGCGATGTCTTGTATGGGTCGTATGTGTGAAGATTTTCATAAATCCAGTCCTGACGGGGCCAGCCGGTTTCCGCGACTTCAAAAGTGCGGTGCGTGTCGGCGAGCCGTTGGAATCCCTCTGTGAAATAGGGACCCTGGGTGAGGTAAAGATCAAAATAATTTCTGATCTCCCAGTGGTCGGGTTTTTCTGGGGCGTAGCCGTGAAATATCTGAATTTTCACGCCCGGCAGATAGTAGGGAACGATATTTCCTGGGACGAAAATCGCTTCTGGCTTGAAATCATAAACCGCCTGGATACTCGATGTCCAGGAGTCACTCTCTTTTGCGTCAAAGGCGGGGACCACTTTTTTACCCAAATACCAGAGGATTTCATGGTGGCCTTGCCGGACCGCTTCTTTGAGAATGGGAGAAAGAATGGTGATCGAGTATGTGTTCTGGCAAAAGAGGACGATTCTCATCTATAGAAGATGCTCCGGAATACAACGGGACGCACGCTCAAAATCTTCCGGCGTATCGATCTCCATGGAGAAGAGATGGGTGATATCGACCGGATGGATGGCGGCCCCTTTTTTGATGATGCGCTCGAAGGCCTTTTCGTAAAAAACCGACACCTGGTTCTCCTCTATGATCATCTGATCAAGCTCCCTGAAGAGGTCCGTTACAAGCGGAGGGGAGAACTTTTCGATTCCCAGAGACTCCCCCATGGCCTTTTCGATGGAGCAGGTTTTGCTGATTTCCGTGATTCTATTCCGATCGTCCACGATCACCTTGATCTCCTCCTCTCCCAGCTCATGGCGGCAAAGGGCGATGCAATTCTCATGGGGAGAAGAGAGAAGCGCTTCTATGATATGGCCATCAAAGAGGAGGTCGCTGTCTAAAAGCATGATGCCGTTATCTGAAATCAGATCTCTGGCGAGCCATAGGGAGTAAATGTTGTTGGTGGCGTCGAAACGGGGATTGTGGATATAGACCACATCAAGGCCCGGAAATCGTTTCGCCACGAAGGCGCGGATCATCTCTTCCTTGAATCCGGTCACGATAATGAGGTCGGTCACCCCCTCCCTCAAGAGGTTCGACAAAGTTCTTTCAAGAAGGCTCTTTTTTCCGATCTCAAGGAGGCATTTTGGGAGCGCGTCAGTAAGGGGACGGAGCCTTGAAGCCACACCCGCGGCAAGAATGATTCCTTTCATTTTTTCTCTTTCTCTTAAGATTATCCGCGGACATATGCCTTGATCGCCTCGATGACCCGCTGGTTCTGTTCCTGGGTTCCCAAGGAGATTCTCAAGTGATGGGTGAAGCCATCTTCGTTCATGAATTTGATGATCAGGCCTTTGTCGTTCATGAAACGTTTCAGGCCCTGGACCATCGTTTCAGGAATTTCAACAAGGATAAAGTTGGCGTCCGACCGGAAGACGGTGAATCCTTCCATGCTCCCCAGTTCTTTGGCGAAGAGGGCCTTGTCCTCCTTCATCTTCCGGTTGATCTCTTCGTAATATCCCTTTTCTTCCATGGCCGCGATGGCGATCTCTTCGGAGAGCCGGTTATATCCCAGGTATCGGGCGCTGAATTTGGCGAACTTGGAGAGACCGTTCCCCATGAATCCATACCCGATCCTCAGCCCGGCAAGACCGTAGTACTTGGAAAAGGAGCGAACCAGGAGAAGATTCGGCGTCTCTTCGATCAACGGCTTGATATAGCTTGTGTCCGGGTTCGCGTAGAGAGCGTAGGCTTCATCAAGGACGATGACGGTATCCTGATCCACGGCCTCAATCACCTGTTTCAGATCTTCCAGGGAAAGGGAATTACCCGTGGGATTGTTGGGACTGCTGATGAGGATCATGTCGGGCTTCTCTTCCCGGTAGACCCTCTTCATACCGTCGATGTCGAATCGAAACTGGTCTCCGTCCTGGTAAATGGGGAATGTGACGGTTTTTCCGTCTACCTCATCGGCGATGGCTTTATAATACCACCAGGAGTATCTGGGAATAAGAAGGGTTCTCTGGGTTCTGTCAAAAGAGATGTAGCAGTGAACCACTTGCTTTAAAATATCTTCTCCGCCATAACCCAAAAGAATATTTTTTTCGGGAAGACCGAATTTCTCCGACAAATAGGCCGCAAGCTTAGACTTGCTGCCTGTCATAAACGATCGCGAATACCAGCTGATTTTTGTGAGATCCGCGTTTTTCAGGATTTGGTATACGGAGGGCGGCGGGCCGTAGTTATGCTCATTTCTGTCGAGGTAAACAATCTCTTTTTCCATTTGATCCATCCCGGTGTGTCGGTTAAAAAGGTTAAACGTACCATCGTCGTTTTTGGTCTATAGATCAGAAACTCTTGAATTTCAAGAACTCCGTTTCACCTTCAATTAAATATTTTTTCATTTCATTTTTTCCGGACTTGATGATATTGAATACAACTTGTTTTTCGTGTATCAGGAGCAGGTAGATCAATAAGAGAGTCGTTCAGACCGATGCAACAGGAGGGAGCGCCATGCCGCATGTAAAAGCAAACGGCATCCATATCGCATATGACACATTCGGGGCGAAATCCGCCTCTCCCATACTGCTTTTGTCGGGCCTGAGCTGCCAGATGATCTGCTGGGACGAGGCTCTTTGTCAACAACTGGCTTCACAGGGATTTTTCGTCATCCGGTGTGATAACCGGGATATCGGCCTTTCCCAAAATCTAGACGAGAGAGGGGTTCCCCATCTCGCCGAGCTCTTTACGGCGGCCCTCACGGGTGGACGGTTAAAAGTCCCCTACACTCTGGAGGATATGGCGGACGATTGTTTCGGCCTCTTGGACGCCCTTGGCATCGAGAGCGCCCATTTCTGCGGTTTTTCCATGGGAGGAATGATCGCCCAGACCGCCAGCATCAGGAACCCGTCACGGGTGATCAGCCTCACATCCATTTACAGCACAACCGGTGATCCCATGCGTGCGACCCCTACGCCCGAGGCGCAAAAGGTTCTTATCACGCCGCCTCCCCGGGAGCTTGGGCCATTTATCGAACATTTTCTTCTCGTCCATAGGACCTTGTCTGGCCCGGGTTTCCCATTTGACGAGGCGTGGCATCGGAAAATCGGAGAAAATTCCTTCAAACGTTCCTCCTATACGAAGGGCGTCGCCCGTCAATTTGCGGCGATCATCGCAAGCGGAGACCGGACCCGGTTCCTTCGCACACTGGAAATCCCGACCTTGGTCATCCATGGTACGGATGATCCTCTGATCCCTGTTATTTGCGGAAAGGAGACCGCAAAAGCCATACCCGATTCGAAATTGATGCTGATTCCGGGAATGGGCCATGATCTGCCCCATAACGGCGCATGGCCTGGGATCATTGATGCCGTTTCAAAACACGCCAAACAAGCATTGATGAATTAAAAGGAGATCAACAGTTTCAGAACAGCTGTGTTTTTGGATGTATCATAACTAACTAACTATTCACTTTAACAAAAGAAGGAGGTTTGTAATGATCAGACAATGGATGATCGGTTTCGTGGCTTTTTTTGCTCTTTTATCCCTTGCCTGGGCAGGGGATGGCCCGAACATCAAGGAAGGTCTCTGGGAAATCACCGTCAAGGTTCACACTCCGGGCCTGGAGCTCCATTTCCCGCCATTCACGAATACCCAGTGCATCACTAAGGCCGATCTGGTGCCCCAGAGCTCCCAGCCTGGAGCGGAATCCTGCAAAATCAAAGACCATAAGGTATCGGGGAACACCGTCACATGGACCATGGTCTGTGACGGCAAGGAGAGCGGTTATACCTCGGGAACAGGAAACATCACCTACGCCGGAGAGACACTGAAAGGCGAACTGGTCCTTAAAGGGGATAATGACTCGACGATCACCAGCAATATGACGGGGAAATATATTGGCCCGTGCAAAAAATAGGGGATCTGGATACGCGTCTTCCTAAACCACTTGCCTGACCTGGACCATTCCCTGTCCGGGTCAGGTCGATATGCTCCTTTATTCTCCCTTTTGACGGCATGCTTCCCTCCAGATCCATCCTATAAGCTGGTCCCGTGTGTTCATCTCTGGTTGATCGATGACTGCTTCAAGAAGCGCTT
>JAGVHJ010000360.1 GCA_020056645.1 Desulfobacterales bacterium | reverse complement strand
GCTTGTTGATCGTCTCTATCATGTGGACCGGAATACGGATCGTTCTCGCCTGATCCGCAATGGCCCGTGTAATCGCCTGCCTGATCCACCAGGTGGCGTAGGTGCTGAACTTATATCCTCGCCGGTATTCAAATTTGTCAACGGCCTTCATCAGACCGATATTGCCTTCCTGAATCAGGTCCAGGAATTGCAGCCCCCGGTTGGTGTATTTTTTTGCAATGCTCACAACCAGTCTCAGGTTGGCCTTGATCAATTCACTTTTGGCCAGTTTGGTTCTGGTGCGGCCCTCATCGGAAGAGAGGACGATCTTTTTCAGGCCCTGACAATCCGATTTCAGCTCCTGTTCCCGTTCTTCAACCTGATCCGCAATCTTCTTGAAATCCGGATATAATAACGCAAGCCGCTCTTCATCGCAGGCGTTTCTTTTTTTCACCCATTTCAAGAATTTCTTCTCCGTCGTAAGCGCTTCCTGATACTCCTTGACAGAGGACCCGAACGATTCGGCGCAGCGTTTGATCATATCGGTCATGGCATCGAACCACTCGATCTGAAACCGGATCTTATCGTCGATCCTATCAATAATGCCCGACTCGAACCGCCACTCTTTCAGGGCTTCAAATATTTTATCGGTATTCTGGTTGAGGGAGCGTTTTACTTTTTTTCTGTCGGCAGGAGTCAGTTTCGACGAGAAGAGATTCTCCCGGATAGAGATATTCTGGCTGGCGTAATCCTTTACAACCATCATCATCTCAAGGAATTTATTGATCTGAACCGTTTCATCGACCAGGGTGTCGCCTTCGTCAATATCTCGCAACACATGTTTGGGCCGGAGCCTTCCCGTCTCGATGTCGTTGGCAAGACATAGAATGCTGTCCACGGTAATGGTTGTATCGAGCATGGCCCTTAAGATTTCCTGCTCGCCGATCTCGATCTTCTTGGCGATTTCAATTTCACCCTCACGACTCAGAAGGGTGACGAGCCCCATTTCCCGAAGATACATTTTAACGGGATCGGTCACCGTGCCGAACTCATTTGAGAGGTCGTCGCTCTTCACCGCCTTGACCGATTCGCCATACTCATCGGCAACCTCTTCCGTCTCGGCGTCGGCGATAAATTCGGGGATATCATCATCATCCGAAGCCGCCTCCTTCATCAGCTCATCATCTTTATCGATATCGATATCGATCTCTTCATCCGGGTGCTTCTCAATCTCGTTCTCTAGTTCCATATCCGCATCTATTTCCATTTCAACATCGTCTGGTTTATCATGGGCGTTGTCTGTTTCTGCCATTTTCTTTGTTTTGGCTCTATCTTGCGGCTTGGCCGGCTCCGATAGCGGTTTCACGCTCTTTTTCGCCTTTGGTGATATTTCTGAAGCGGTTTTTCCCGCTTCAGAATTCTTTTTCTTCTCATTCGCCGGACTATCCTTCTTCTCCTTGGCCGATAGCGCCTCTTTTTTTGTTTTGCCGCTTTTCTGATCTTTCCCGGAGACCGATGGCTCTTTTTTTTCCGTTGGAAAACCGGCTTTTGCAACTCCTTTTACAGGAATGCTCTTTTCTTTCAAGGATTTTTTAGATTCTTTTTTTACATCCACCACCTCGATGTTCAAGCCTTCCAACAACATAATGATATCGTCGATGGCTTCGGGTGAAAAATCTTCTTCCGGCAAGGCGTCATTGATCTCATCCACGGAAAGCGAGCCTGTTGTTTTACCCTTTTCAACCAAAGCCTTCATTTTTTTGGTTTTCAGTAGGCTATTCGAGCTTTGTTTTGGTACGGATTCTTTTGCCATAATGGATTTTCCTCCTGTGGCGCCTGTGTGATCACCGTTGACCGGCAATAAATGTTTTTTTCTTCATCGACATCAGATGAAGGTTCTTTTCTTTGAGAAGGGCTTCTAAAAGCCTCTCGTCATTTTGTGTTTCCGCCATCTTGATGCGTTGAGACAAGGTGCTCTTCGCCCGGTTTTTTATCGTGATAAACTGATCGACCAACTGAAGAGCGCTCGTTTTCACCCAGGGAACATCCTCTCCCAGGGAAAGCTCCACGATCATTCGCTTTAAGGTCTCGTCATGGACAAGAGTGACGAGATCAGCGCTCTCTTTTCCTATCTGGGCGTCACGTTCGAGAATGCGTTCGCCGATATGGCGAAGGGTTCCATTCTCGAAATAATCGATCAGGTGATGATCCCTGAATTCACGGATCATTTCAGGAAACTGGAGCAGCATGGAGATCATTTGACGCTCCATCCGCCAGCGTTCTTGCCTGATTTCCTGCCAGATCGGCGGTCCCTCCTTGGGAGGAGGCGGCGATGTTGACCCGGCGTCGGCGGCCACTGGCTGGGCCGGTTCTTTCTTGATGCTTACGATCTTTTCATTGATGGCCCGTTCATCAATGCCGGTCCTCTCGGACAACTCTTTTACATAAAGAGCCCTTGCCACGAAATCCTGTATCTCCGAAAGAAGCGGCGCCATCTCGTTTACGATATGAAGCTTTCCGTCGATGGATAGGCCATGGCTCCTCACGGCGGAATCGATCAAAAAAAGGATCGCCGAAAGCGCTTGTTTCGCGAGCGTCTTAAACCGGTCAGGCCCCTCTTGAAAGATGAAGGTGTCCGGATCGTGGCCAGGCGGCAGCACGATAATCCTTGCATCGACCCCTTCATCCAAGAATAGATGGAGCCCCCTCAAGGCGGCGCTGATCCCTGCCTGATCCGAATCATACACAAGAAAAATGGTCGATGCGAGCCCCTTCAACAGTTTCACATGGTCACGGGAAAGGGCGGTTCCCAGGGTCGCGACCACGTTTTCAACGCCATGCTGAAAGAGGGCGATCAGGTCAAAATAGCCTTCAACGACATAGACGGAACCGCTCTCCCGGCACTTGATTCTGGCCTGATCAATGCCATAGAGGGAGTTGGCCTTGTGGTAGAGGGGGGTTTCAGGCGAGTTCATGTATTTGGCCTGGGCCTTTTTATCCTGAATGATTCTTCCCCCAAAACCGATTAGCTGACGGTTCATATTATATATGGGAAAGATGATCCTCTCCCGGAAGCGGTCAAAAAACCGGTTCTTATCCTTGGAGACGATCAGTCCTGCTTTTTCAGCCACGGCCAAGGAGACCTTTTTCCGCGCCAAATGGTTCACGAGATGGTCCCAGCCATCCGGCGCAAACCCAAGCTCGAACCGATCGATGCTCTCCTGGGAGAATCCTCTCTTGGCCAAATAGCGCCTGGCGGCCTCTCCCAGGGTATTATTCAAAAGCATCCCCCTATAAAACGCGAGAGCCATCTGGTTAAGGGAAAGCAGGTGGTCTTTTTCCTGATAGATCTTCTTTTGCTCCGGCGTCATCTCTTGTGACGGCAGGTCGATTCCATAACGCCCGCTCAAAAACCTTAAGGCTTCTGGAAAACGCCAACCGTTTTTTTTCATGATAAAAGAAAAAACATCTCCACTCTCGCCGCATCCGAAACACTTATAGATCTGTTTTTCAGGATTGACCATGAACGAAGGTGTTTTTTCCGAATGAAACGGGCAAAGCCCAAAATGGTTTTTACCGGCCTGCTTCAGAATGATAGATTCTGAGATGATTTCCAATATATCGGAAGAGTGCTTTATTTCTAAAATCTTATCTTCGGGAATCATTATCGACAAGATTGATGTTCTCCATTTTGATTAACAGTAAAGAATAGATACTTATTCTTTTTTGTCAAGCAATTGTTCACAATTTTGTAAAAGATGGCAGGGTGTCTCTGATTAAAACGGCTTCATGGATCGTCTGTTTGAGCAGACGCCGATCCTCTATAAGACACCTTTGGTGGATAGAATCGATTTGACCCGCCCATCCATGGCCACGGCCTGGCTCAGGGATCGGCCCAGGGATTTGAAGATCGCCTCAATGATGTGGTGTTCGTTTTCCCCATAGGGGACCTCGATATGGAGATTCATCCCAACGGTGTTTGAGAATGCCCGAAAAAACTCTTTTGCGGTATAGAGATCGAAGCTTCCCCTCGCGTAAACCCGCTCCGGAACCTGATAGACCAGATAGGGCCGGTTCGACAAATCAATGGCCACTTTGGCCAGGGATTCGTCCATGGGCGTGATGGCGTACCCGTAACGGGTGATCCCCTTTTTATCGGAGAGGGCTCGTTTGACCACCTCTCCCAGGCATATGCCCACATCTTCAACGGTGTGGTGCGGATCGACATCCGTATCGCCCGAAGCCTTGATGGAAAGGTCGAAAAATCCGTGGGCGGTAAAGAGATTCAACATATGATCGAAAAAAGGGATACCGGTTGAAATGGCGTAGCCCCCTTTGCCGTCCAGATCGAGTTCGATTGTGATCTCCGTTTCCGATGTTTTCCGTTCGAATTTGACTTTTCTGCCCATATGCTCCTTATGTTTTCCCCATGGAAAGCCCCGTTCCGTTGCGCTGACCCTCAATTGTCTCTCTGGCGCTTTCGGGTCGGGTCCGGCGCTTATTCATATTTTTTCGGGTATATTATAAGGACCAGCCCCCCTGTCAACAAAAAAAAATTGTAACTATTCAACACCTATTCATCCAGATGGCAAAAACCCACCCACCCCGTTACCCCATGAAACGGTTTAAAACTGAAAGGGTGAAGATGGCCCCGTTTCCCAGAACATGAATAACGATCGGCGACATAAGATTTTCCTCTTTTTCGTAGGAAACCGCGAACAGTAGCCCCCCGGCGATCTGCGTCAGGGGCGCGCCCGATGCCAGGCCATGAAGCCCGGCAAAAAGAAGGGTGCTGGAAAAGAGCGCAAAGACCACTCCCCACTTTCTCAGAAAACCGTAAACGACTCCCCGGAAGAGGATCTCCTCCGCCACCGGCCCGATCACCACGCCCACCAACAGATAGGAGACGATGGGCTGGCCGTTTTTTAAAAAGCCCGCATGGAAAAGGGTCAAAGGGTTGACGCCCAAAAGCGCAAGCGCCCCGAACCCCAGGAGGGTCACAGCGCCAAACCCCATGGACCATATCCCCCCCCGATACACACCGTGGAGTAACCGTCCACGCTGGAGCCCGATCGCCTTCAGCCCGAGACCCGTTTTCAGGACCAGGGCCAGGACCCCTCCTGTCTGGATGATCCGGAGAATCCCGATCACAGCGAGAAAAGGGGCTCTCTTTTCCTGGATCAGCCATCCGCCCAGGAGTTCGGTTAAAATAATGAAACCCATGACTCCCGAAAAAAGGTTCAGGGAAATCCTCTCTGACTCCATTTCAACCTCCTCAAGGCATGATAGGCATACCATTGAACATACCATTTTCCCGACACGTTGATCCGCGGGATAATCTCGCTGATAGCCCGTTTCTCCTTCATCATTCCAAGGGCGTGGTAGGCCATGCAGGCGATGTTGATGTTTTCCGAATCAAGAAACCGTATCAGTTGGCCATAGGCGGCCTCATCGCGGCTCCTTCCCAGAGCCCGAACCGCCCAGTAGCGCTCTGGAATACTCCCCCTTGCAAGGATCTCCCGATACCCGTGGAAGGCAGTGATTTCCAGCTTGCCGTCGTTAATCTTCCTCAGGGCCTGAAGCCGCTTCACCGGGCTATCGGACGCCAGATACGCCCCGGCTTTATCGGATTCAGGTCCGCCCGTTTCCAGGAGAAAAACAGGAACCAGCAGCATGACGCCGATGGCGACGCTGGTCAGGGAGACGATGATCATGGCCTTTTTTTCGTCTACAAGCAGCCGAAGGCCGCCATGGATCAACAGATAAAGAATGGCATAGAGCGTCAGGGGAAGTCCGATGACGAGAGAGAGGATGGTGATCAACCGGAAACCCTTGTTTTTATCCCACGCCGACGAGATTCGGGAGAGGGTCTGATCGGCATCGGCCACAAACCGGGAAGCGGGAAACGCGAGTACGGGCATGGCATGACGGGAAAAGAGGAGCGATCCATGGTCGTCCAAAGAGATCTCCAAGTCCACTCGCTTTTCCGTTCGAACAGGAAGATAATCGAGACGAATCAGTTGGTCCCGGACCTCTTTTTCAAGCGTTTGATCGGCGAAAGGCTCCATTTTGTATATTTTGATCAATTTCTGATGGATGGGCCTGAAGGTCTCCGCCGCGTGGAGGGTGTGGTCGTAATAGAAAGCGTTCAATTTCAGGCCAAAGGCGTTTGACAGAAGGAGGGTGTCCCGCACATTGATAAAGATCCTGTCATTCATCTGGGTTCCCCAGAGAATCGATAGGAAAAGGAGTGGCGCGGCATGGGCGAAAATGTAAAACCGGACAGAGCGTGTTTGAAAAGGGGGCCGGGCGCACCGGATGGTTATCACAAACACCGTCAAGGGGACGATCATTATATAAAGGCTTGGAAAGAGGTTTGCTCCTTTAAAATTGACCGCCAGGAGCAGGAGCAGGTGGAGAATAGCGATCGTGATGAGGGCGGAACGGCTTCTATGAAAGAGAAAGATCCATGTCCATGCGGCCAGAAAGGAGAGAACCGTAAGCCCCGCCCCCAGACTCAGGGTGAAAAAGAGTCCGCCCGCCATGGCAGGGGCAAGACCGGTGAGATCTCTCGCCACGATTTCATTGGGAACAGAGAGATATCCGGCCTGGGTCAAGAGTGAGGTTTGTTCTAGAACGGCCCGGTTGGAGAGAAACACATGACCGGTTGCAATGATCTGACAAACCATAAGGCCGGTAGCGATCATCAGAAAGAGCGTTGTCTTTTTAAACACGTGGCATGAACCTGTCAGGAATAATTTTCAAATAGGGTCTCACAAGTATGGGGTCACTCATTACAGATCTTGTCAAAACGGAAAATACATCCCATATAATGCCTCCCTGAGACGCATCTCTGGCTTGGTGTCCTTTTGAGGGACACTTTTCATGATCTTGGGGCGGGTTTTTCTGTCGATTGTATCCATCATATTTTCCCTATCACTCCCGTCGTCACCAACGCTTCCAAATGTCGCTCGAGTTTTTCCGGCAGGTTTCCTCCACGAACCAAGACCCCGAGTTCCATGTTGTTTTTCATAGCCGCTCTTGTTCGAATCTCCAAGCAGCAAAAGACCGCGTTCTTCGGCGCACAAAACGAAAACCAGCAGCATCATCACCGTCAATCCAGCTTCGTACAATTCAGCAGGTGGAACATCGTGCAAAAGTTCCCGGTTTCTGTCCTGATCGGCCTTGTTCAGACACTGAACGAGCACCTCGACGGCTCGCTTGACCTGTTCACCGAGGGTATCCGTGACTTCTTCGTGATGCTGAAGGGAATCTTCGAGCATGGCGGGAAGGGTTTCCCCTTCGGTACCAAACCATCGGCGAACACTCAACAGCGACTGAAACGCTTTCAGAGTTACGGGTTCCTGAAACCAGAGGCGAGCATACCACGAAATGTGTGAAGATGTATTGCCGACAGGAGCATTCACGATCATCCAGCGCTCACCGTTGGTAATGAGACCCAGCCGAACACCTTTGTCCCGACAGAGCAGCGTCATGCGCTCGAAAATCGGAACCGGCCACCCATCTCCGACCTTCACTTTTTCCAAATCCGTCCCTTCCGGCAGGATGGATACGAACAGCAGTGGATCGCTTCCACTGCCTGACCGTAACACGAAGTCGGGTGAGAACTGACCATCACCGTCCGGAGAGGTGTAGATGAAATCATTTTTCGCTGGCTGCAAAACCGAATCTTCGTATTCCAGCAGTTCCCTGAGCACCAGTTCGATCCAAGCCCGGTGAAGTTCAGGTAGTTGCGGATCGTCTTCTTCCACAGCGTCACGCCACTCGTCATAAGCGGAACGGAGTCGTTTTTTTCTATAGGTTTCAAGTGACTCCAATCCCTGCGGAAAAATCTTTTCCAGCACGGATAAGGCCAGAAAAGGGCCGGACACTTCGATCATCGAGAGCCACTCGGTATGTTGTGAAAATTTATTTTTCATCAGACGACCCCAAACGCGCTTCTATCAACTTTCTTTCTCGCAGTAGTTCGGCTTTCAGTTCTTCTTCACTTGGCAGATACAGCATATATTTGGCGGCAAAAAGCTGTTTATTATCACTCAACACCGAGTATTTGACCGTTGTCTCTTTCTTGCTCGAACATAAAATCAAACCGATTGTCGGGTTGTCTTTTTTCTGGCGGTATTTTTCTTCAAACATCCGTACATAGGCATCCATCTGACCGATATCCTGATATGAAAGCTCACCGATTTTTAAATCAATCAACAGGTAACAGTTAAGCAGACAATTGTAAAAAACCAGGTCAATATAAAAGTATTTATCATCAAACTGCATCCTTTTCTGACGTCCGACAAAGGCAAATCCCTTTCCGAGTTCAAGGAGAAACGCCTGCAGATTGGAGATGATCGCATTTTCGATATCAGATTCGTGAAAAACCGTAGTCTCCGGCATACCGAGG
>JAGVHJ010000554.1 GCA_020056645.1 Desulfobacterales bacterium | reverse complement strand
AATTTTGACCGCAGGAATACATGAGGTATTTCGAGGATCAAAATTTTTTTCCAACGCCGGAGTTGGGAAAATTAACAAAAACTTGAACATCGAGTATCAGGACGCCCCGCTCTCCCGGATTTCAACCTTTCCTTTTAAAAAAGATTTGACATCGCTCACCGGCACTTCCCGCCGGTGAAAAATTCCCGCGGCAAGGGCGGACTCGGCGGTCGTATGTTGAAACACCTCTAGAAAGTGCTGAGCCGAACCCGCGCCGCTAGATGCGATCACGGGAATGGTCACGGCGCTCTTGACACTGTTGATCAGCTCCAGGTCAAAACCCGAGTTGGTTCCATCCCGGTCGATGCAGTTCAGTAGAATCTCTCCCGCCCCCAGAAGCTCACACACGCGGGCAAGGGTGACGGCGTCCACATCCCGGCCTTCCCGTCCTCCTTTGATGGTGCACTGATACCAGCAATATTTTTCTCCCTTGGGCCCTGGATAGGCGGTCTCGATCACCGGGTGGGCGGTTTCATGGGGAGATGAGATATAGACCCGCCGGGGGTCTATGGAGACCACCACGGCCTGATTGCCATAAACCGCGGAAATGGTTTCGATGGAGCTTTCGCCGGTTTTTTCGCCGGTTTTGAGGTACTCCTCCACGATTAGGACCGCGTCACTGCCAATGGAGATTTTATCCGCCCCCGAGCGGAAGTATTCCGTGGCGACTTCGAGGGCCGTGTAGGATTTTCCGAACCGGTCCTTAAAATCCCTGATCCCTCCCCCAATGGTCAATGGCACAAAAACGTTTTCAGATGTACGCTTGAGGACTTCGATCATAGGCATGTCTTCCAAGGGAAAATCCCGGAAACCGGTGATGTTCAGAAAGGTGATTTCATCCGCTCCTTCCTCGTAATAGCGTCTGGCAAGCTCCACGGGTTTACCTAGATTCCTGACGGTCCCATCTTCCCGGACATCGTATTGATCGCCCTTGGTGACGACTAGATCGCCCTGATCGTTTGACCTCACATCCAGGCAGGCGATGATTCGTTTGGCCAGACAGGTTTTTGAAGGGGTCTCGGGGATTCTTTCCTCGCCCTTTCCGGAGCCGAGAAAATTTTTAAGAATAAAAAGGCCCGGTTCGCCGCTTTTTTCAGGGTGAAACTGGGTGGCGGTGATATTGCCTTTGCGGACGCTGCTTACAAAGTCGATGCCATAGGTGGTGGTCGAAAGAACCACATCCGTTTCCCTGGGGGCCACATGGTAGGAGTGGACAAAGTAAAACTTTTCCTTCCCGGAGAGTCCATTTAAGAGTCCGGATGGTTTTTTAATATGGATGCCGTTCCATCCGATATGGGGAACGGAAAGGCCAATCTGGAAGCGTTTGACCGTTCCTGGGATGATTCCCATGCCTTTTAAGCCCGGAGCCTCTTCGCTCTCTTCGAACAAAGCCTGAAGCCCGAGACAGATCCCAAGAAAGGGACGGTCCGCTTGAAGATAATCGATCAGAGGGGCCACATAATCCTTTGTCGTGAGAATCCGCATCATGTTTCCGAAATTGCCGACACCTGGAAATACGAGTTTGTCAGCATTCAGAATATCCTGTTTCGCGGAAACCATCCGGACCTTCTCTCCCAGACGCTCGATGGCGTTCACAACGCTTCTTACATTTCCCGCGCCATAATCGAGTAATGTGATCATTTTTATTTTGCCCCTTACACCCATTAAAAATATTCGAACAATAAAGATCGCGTGCCCGCTCTTGCCAAGAGAGCTTTTTACGCCAATCCGCTCCTGAATACAAGTCCATGATAACGGACATGGCTTTTTTTTCAAAATTCCTTTTCCGGTCGTTTAAAAATAGATTTTATCACAAAACCCTGTCTCGGTTAGAAGCCGTGGAAAAATTGTCTAAACAAAGTTCTTGACAGGCAAAAAAACAGCATGGTAGTGTCCGGATATTCTACCTTAGAGTCCCAAAAAAAAAGAGCTGTTTTTTTTATCCACACATCACAGACGTATCTTTATGCAAAGGAGGTTGTCATGGGGGGTATTTTACCTTGGCCTGCCAATCGGCGGTTTTTTGTTTGTCTATTCGTTTTCTTATTTGTTCTTGAAGGATTCGCCGCGGTTGCCATTGCGGCCAATTTTTCTAAAGATGAGGTGCAGGCCATTTTGAGTGAGAGCACCCAGGCGCTTCTCACAGGACAAGAGTTTAGTCCTGCTCTGGCGCAGAAGCAGCAGGCCATGAGGGAGTTGTTTGAGTCAGGCGTCCTGAAAAAGGCGGAACTGGCGGCCATGCTGGAAAAAACAATCCTTCCCATTTTGAGTCAGCATAAGACGTCGCGTTACATTCTTCAGACCATTCCGCCGAAATTCGACAAGCTCCTCGCTCCCTATGTGGAGTGGCAGGAGGTAAGGGAACTCGTTTGGCGGGCGGGCTCCTCTATCATTAAAGAGGGCGAAAAATTTGAACTGAAAATTGGCACGCTTGGCCCCTCTGGCACACCCTGGCTCAACGTTCCTGAAACCATGCTCATCCCCCAGATGGCCAAACTCAGCGGCGGTAAGGTAGTCATTAAAATATTCGGCGGCGGCGTCATGGGCGAGGACACCGATATTCTGAGAAAAATGGATATCGGCCAGCTTGAGGGATGCGGCTGCACCGCGCTGGGCATATTGGCGGCCTCTCCGGAAACCTCTGTCTTCCTGCTCCCTGGCTTGTTTAAAAACTACGATGAAGTGGATTATGTCACGGCAAAGTTCCGTCACCAGATGGACAAATACTTTGAACAGAGGGGATATATTCTTGCGGCGATGATCGATACGGGTTTTTTCAACATCTACTCAAAAAATAAAGTAACCAGTATTGCGGATTTGAAGAAACAGAAGGTTCTTACATGGTTCGGTATCGTTGAGACGACACTTTTTAAAGAATTGGGGATTGATGCGACACCCGTGGCCGTTCCCGAAGTTGTTTCCGCGTTGAGTACGGGTTTGGCGAATACCAATTTGGCGCCATCGGCATGGATGCTCGGCATGCAGGCCTATCAATACACCAACTATTATATCCGGAAGCCATTCCTCTATTCGCCGGCGGCGATTATTATCAGCACCAATGTGAAAGAGCGGTTCCGGAAGCAATTCGGTCTTCAGGAATT
>JAGVHJ010000361.1 GCA_020056645.1 Desulfobacterales bacterium | reverse complement strand
GTCACGCCGGCTACGCCTCCAGTGTAGAGCCGGTTCGCTCCCGTACTATCATAGACATCCACGACGATCGCTCTTCCTGAACCTGGTGGAATACCGGAAACCGTTCCCTGCCCCAGACTCCAGCTCCAGGGACCGCCCTGGGCAAGGAGGGCGCCGTAACCATCGGAAACTCGGATAAAGACCTGGTTGTCCCCATTTATGGCCCTCGTGGCATCTCCTGAGAGGGGCTGCGACCCTGCTTCAATAGTCTCCACTATCTCAATGCTCACGGCCACACTCCCAGACCGATCCTCATGCGTGGCCTCCGTGGAGCATCCCGTCGTGATACAAAAACAAACAAGAAGGATCAAAAATTCTAATAATCCGCTCTTCCATGGTGTAAGTCGCCATTTTTCCATAGTCGTGTCATCCCTCCCTAAATTCTTCAAGAAACGATCGGTTGTTGTATCGATTTTTTAATCCTGCCAGCTTACCGTCACATTCCCCGTGTCGCCGCTATTATTATTACTATCATCATCATTATCGGAAGAGTCTCCACCGCCGCCACCTCCGCCCGCCAGGGCGGCGGCGCCGCCTGCGGCCACAAGCCCGAGAAGAATCCACCATTTATTTTTGCCTATAAAGCTCTCCCCGCCCTCCTGTTTTTCAAAAGGAATCGCTTCCTGGGGGGAGGTCACTATGACTGGATCGTTTTTTGTGATTTTCATCTTTGGTTGTGACGGAGCGGCCATGGCCATATCCACCACGATGACATGGACAACAAGAATCGCCGAAAAAAAAGCCACTCTGTTTTTAAAATCTCTTTTCATCATCGCTCTCCTCTCTTTGGTTGATGGCGGATCAGATAATATCATCACTGAATATCAAGGGTGATTTTCCAAATGTCAGGGTCCCCAGAAGAGGTTGTGATGATCGGCCGCTTGGCCGTTCCCAGAACCCGCTGTGTCTCATCGGGCATGACCGATTCAAGAAAGGCCCTCAATTCGAGCATGGTAACGACGCCATCCTTGGGGGCCACGCTTTCAAAACCATCGGCCTCGCCGTTCAACGCCTTCAAGAGCGTATGGGTGAATGCGCCGTTGGACCAGGATGAGTGTTCGATGGCCTGCCGGTCCGTTTCAGCGCCGACCATATAAATCCAGCCCTTGGGAATCAGCTGTTCCCGTTTGAGCTTCTGGACATAGGGCTGTACGCTGATGCCCCGACCCCGGGTGATCAGTTTTCCCGCATGGCAGGTATCGGCCAGGACAATAACATTCTTGGCGTTCCTTTCCTGAAGAATTTGCCTCACGCTGTCCATTCGGTATCCGGTGGCTGGGATATTCAGCTGGGTGTCGTAGCAGGCGAAATAGACCTTTTCCGGGTCTTCGGGATCAGGATATCCGTGCCCCGACCAGAAGAGAACGATCATGTCGTTGGGCCCGACCTTGGTCAGCCACGATTCCAGGGCAATGAGCACATCGTTTCTTTTTGCGTTTTCATTGATGAGGGTCTTTATACGGCTATTGCTCCATCCCAGCCTTAAAAGCATGTCCCTGAACGCTTCGGCGTCATCGTCCGCAAAGGCCAGATTTTTAAACCCATCGGGTCCGGAATTCTCATAACGGGAGATTCCGATGATAACCGCATAGGCGCTCCGTTTATCGATGACCGTGATCGGGGTGGCGACCTTCGGCGCCTCGGGCTCCTGAATCTCGAAATTTTTAGTGGAGATCACATCCTTGTCATAGTAGACCTTGACCATCCAGGTTCCTGGAAAAAAAGCGGCCTTATCCCCCTTGATCGCCATCGCGTGAAAGGCGGCGGCGTCTTTGAAGTAGCGACCCTTGGCCGGACTCAATTCACAGCCTTTGGATGACTCATACAGAGAGCCGTCCGGCATATACCACTCCCATTTCAAGGTGTGCTTATCTGAAACATTTTTCAATTGCACATGGGAGACCACTTTCGTATCGGAAATCGAAAAAAGATCGGTCGCAGCCTGAGGGGCATCCATTCCTCCGGAGGAGTCGATATCTTTTGCAAGGGTCGATTTCACGATCTGAAATGGTGGTGTTTTTTTAACCGTTTTAGATGCGGAACAGGAAAGGGAAAAAAAGATGACAATAAGCATGGCCGACAGCGCCATTCCCCTCAGACAAATAAATTTGGTCAGGTGTTTCATCTGCGGCTCCAGATTGTATTATTTATGGATATATAAAGCATTCGTTATTGGTTTTATATCGGCATTCACGCTGGGTGTCAAAAAAAAAGGTAACTATTCAGTATAGCCTTGTTTTAGTAGTAAAAAGGCTCTTTTGTGAGTGACATTCACTTTTTTCGGACGAGAGTTTCGAAGGCTTTTTGCCATCTTAATGAATAGGTGCTGAATAGTTACAAAAAAAGAAAGGGACGCGCGTTGGTTCGCGATTATAAAAACCCATAAAAATATGATCTGTCAATTGATTTATTTCCCATCTTCATATATCAAAACAATATCGAAGCGTGCAACAAATGCTCCCCAAACCATAAGGTTGACCATGATACGATCACCCATAACAAAAAAAGTCATCGTGAGATCGGGCCTCCGGATGCTCCTTCCCGCCCTGATTCTTCTTGGAAGTTTCACCGCGTGGGCACAGGATGCGCCATCGGTAAAAGCCGCCCCCGATTATGAAAAACGCTCATCCATCCAGGCCGTGGACGGCTTCGTTTATCTGTCGGAAGACAGGACTCTCGCCGATACCAGGGCCGCGGCCTATTCCGTTGCCAAACGCCAGGCCCTTGAAATGGCCAAGACCTATGTGCAATCAAAGACCAAGGTGACCAATTATGTCATGGAGTATGATATGATCTGGTCGGAATCGGAAGGAATGGTGACCATTCTTGAACAGAAGGATTACGGCATCGAAAACAACACCCGGTATCACGTCTGGATCAAGGCGGAAGTGGAATACTCGCTGAAACCCAAGAAGCCGATTCCGTCGGAGTCCATGGATATGGATCCAAGCGCGCCGTTGACCGTCAAGGTCTGGACAGATAAAAAGATGTATAAGGAAGGTGAAGCCATTCAGGTGCAGATACGGGGAAACAAGGATTTTTATGCAAAAATCATCGACATCACCGCGAGTGGCGACATTATTCAGCTCTTGCCCAACGATTACAGGAAGATCAACTTTTTTAAAAAAGAGACCATCTACACGGTTCCCGACACGGTCGATCGATTCTCTCTGATCGTTTCTCCGCCCTTTGGCCAGGATAAAATAGTGGTCTATGCAAGTGAACTTCCCATGGGGGATATAAAGCTCGCCCCGCTGGGAAACGGATTGAACAAATACACGGGTACGCAACAAACATTCGCCGACGAAACCAGGGATCTCTCTCTTGCCCCGGAAAATAACGCAACCCCATTCCAAGGAGCCGAGTTCTATGAGGCGGCCTGGATCATCGCCACTGAGCAGAAACATTAAAAAAAAATTAGGGGTTCCTGAAAATACCGTTATTCATAAGATGCACGCGTATTCAAGAACCCCTCTTATCTCTTCCACCTCAACAACCCCTTTTTTTAATTCCTAACCGTTGGAGGCTTTCTACAGCCGTCTCATGGTATATTTTTTTATGATGAAGTTGGGTGGCGGATAATTCGTTCCTTTCACTTTTGAGAAAAGGTTAGCACCTTTTTTTGAAAACGATCAAGAAAAGACTAAGTTATCCGAAAGAAACATGGTTAACAGCTCGATTTTTTAAGAACATGCCTCAGAAATCCGGTAAAAGCCGCATCAGGGGACAACCCATACCGTCAAATCGTGGGCCATCTGAAATACCTTGTTCCCGACCCGTCCCAGGAGAAACGCCTCCACAAGGGAGAGGCCTCTTCTACCGATTACGATCGAACTGAAATCGCCATCCCGTGCTTCCTTCACAACCGTTTCAGCCCTTGAAACCTGGTCGGTCAATATTTTTCTTGAAATCCTTTCCGGACCGATTCCCGCGTCCACCAGGGATTTCACAGCTCGATCCATGACAGGTTCAATGGCTTCCCGATGCCTATCGGTCCATTCACGCTCATCAATCGGATAGTTCCTTTGAATCTCATCCAGGTATAAGATATTGAGTGAGCGGATAACGTGTAACAGCGTCATGGGTTTGGCGCTTTTCCCCAAAAGCTTGCCCACGGCCATGACCGCCTTGTCCGAGCCTTCTGATCCATCATAGGCGATGAGCGCCCCTCCGCTCCGGCGTACTTTTCCCACAACGATCAATGGAATGGCCGACACCTTTCCCACGAGCTTGCTCGCCACACTGCCTATCAAGAGATCCTTCATCCTGCTGACACCGGTACGACCCAGCACAAGAGCCGTAAAACCTTGGGATGCCACGGCGATAATATCCCGCGCAACCCCTTGTTTCCTATGTTCGATCCGGATTTCAACCTGCTCCCTGGAAAATCCCTTTTCCATGAGTGTTTGCCTGCATTGATCCATAAATCCGCCAATCGCCTTTTTCTTTTCAGCGATAAAAGCGCTCGCGGCGATGGGATCAAGCTCTCGTTCCATATCCTTTTCAAAATCGTACAGGGCCTCCGGAACCGTTGTCAGCACATGGAACAAGACAACCTGGGTTGTTTCGGGCGGGAACATCTCTCCCACGTAATCCACAACACCCGAGGCCTGCAGGGAGCCATCCAACGCCACTAATAATCGATTCTTCTGATCGCTCATAGCCGGATCACCTCCTAAAAATTGATTGGATTCAACACCGTTAACAACAGGTGCGCCATGCACCCATCCATTTGATTAAACACATACCACACCTGCGTTTCAAATCAAGAGGCATCGTCCACAGGATGAATTTATCCTCTTCAAAAAGTTATATTTTATTCAATAGTTAAATTTTATTCTGATCAAATGCCTTAAGCTCGTGTATGGAAGGGTTCGAAGACCATTTCATGTGAGAGGTGAAAGACTTGAATCTATGTGGAGTCATTGTAGAGCGAGTAAATCCGGATGAGGAGGGGCGTTTCCAGGATTTGATGGAGAAGCATCATTATCTTGGTGCGTTACCAAAATAAGCGAAACAATATTGTATGTATCCATGTGGTGGGGTCAATGGCTGGTCATTTCAGGTGTTTTGGCGGCCATCAGACAAAAACTGCTACGCCCAAAAAAAGTAGGCCCCTTGCCAGTCGAAGGTAGTGATGAAATGAAGCCGGTTCCGCTTTTAGAAGCCATTGATATCAATGGAAAGGACATTGCTTCGGACGCTCTTTTGACCCAAACCTCCATTGGGGGCTAGATTGTCAGAAATCACGGGCATTATCATTTTACGGTGAAGAAAAATCAGCCAGGGGTATTGGAAGATATCGTATTTTTCTTTGGAAACCGCAAAGGCCCTCATTACGAAGAGTACGGCACTTGCGAATATGGGAGAATCGAGGTCAGAAAAATCTGGACAACGAGCGAACTCAATGATTACCTAAACTTTCCCCACGTAGACCAAGCCTTTGTCATCGAACGCGAATCCACACGCAAAAAAAACGGCCAATATTCACAGGACATCGCCTATGGCATTACCAGCCGGCCACCCGAACAGGCCAGCCCAAAGCGGCTTCTTGCAATTAATCGAGGAGATTGGACTATCGAAAATAACCGCCATTATATTCTTGACTGGAGTTATGACGAAGACAGAAACCAAATACGTACTGGGCATGGCCCGGAAAGCATGACCCGCTTGAGACGCTTGGCCATAGGCATCATGAAATCGAAAGGTGTTCGTATCGTCGCACGAAAAATGCGACAGATGGCCTTTAACTCGATGTTCAAGTTTTTGTTAATTTTCCCAACTCCGGCGTTGGAAAAAAATTTTGATCCTCGAAATACCTCATGTATTCCTGCGGTCAAAATT